>JAJLJS010000025.1:0-2100 GCA_033844545.1 Cyclobacteriaceae bacterium
ATTGAAGGAAACCCTCCCCGAGAAAGAACCGGTTTCCTGGAAGCTATTCAAGCTCAAAAAGGATGAGATTATCGAAAAACGAGTGCTACTCCCATCTATTATTCTTTTTCTTTCGGTCTTTTCGTTTGGAGTAGTCTTGACCATCATCCCTGATTTCTCCTTTTATCTGGGAATCAAAAATAAAGGACTATTCTTCGCTGTATTCACCCTTTCCTCTCTAGGCATACGTTTGATTGCGGGAAAGACCTCCGATCGTTATGGACGGGTCGTGGTGTTGCGGGTTGCGGTGGTCACCATGATCGTAGCCATGGTATCGGTTGCTTTTGCCGAAAGCAAATTGGTCTTACTGGCCTCAGGAGTGCTTTTTGGTTCTGCGGTAGGAATGTACAGCCCAACGACCACAGCTTGGGTAGTGGATCTTTCTTTGGACAAATACCGTGGAAGGGCATTGGCAACCATGTATATATTCCTGGAAAGCGGGATTGGGGTCGGAGCCTTGGTATCCGGCTGGCTGTATGCGAATAATCCGGAAAACTTTCGGTTGGTCTTTTTAAGTAGCGGAGGAATGGCGTTTTTGGCCTTTTTGATTTTGTTTTTCATCAAAAGAGACCAAAAACACCACTATTCCTCTTAATATCCCAGGTAATTCTGAACCCGTGGAATTGCCAAAATTGATTTTTGGCGGCCATTGTAGTAGGTTACTTTTTCCCCATCGAAAAAGGCCCCCTCTTCCAGCATAATTCTTACATCCTTATTCCACTCTGGGACAAAAACCACCGCATTCAGTTCAATAGCGTAGCCGGTATTTTCATGAAGAGGGAAATCCCCAGCTCCTGGAGTGTCCCCTTGGTTATCCCACATACCAATCGTCGGCCCTGCGGAATGTCCATAAAAGCCCAAAGGATGCGTATAAATACTTCCCCGAATTCCGGCTGCATCCATTTCTTTGCGGGCATTTCTCAGGATTTCATTTCCTGAAAGCCCGGTTTTGTAATTGGAAGTAAGGATGTCCTGCAGGCGGTTTCCCACTTTCAAGGCATCCTGAAGATAAGAAGGCACTTCCGTTTCCCCTGCCTTTAACACATAAGCTAATTCCTGAGTATCGGTATTCAATCGCAAATAGGTAATCCCAAAATCAATATGCAATAAATCACCCGGCATGATCACCTGGGATTCCGGTCTGACCGCAAAAGATCTTTGAGCTTCCTGAGAACTGGGATCAGGTCGCTGAATATCTACAGTCGGATGAAACCAGGTATCCAGCTTCATTTCCTTTATTTTTTCCCGATAAAACCATACCACATCGTCAGTTGTCGTCACACCCGGAGTAATCACCCGGTCTGACAATCCTTCTGCAATGATGTAGTGCGCCAATTCCTGTATATGCTTGTAGGTGGCCATTTCGGAGGAAGTACGGGTTTCCAGCCATCTTACGGCTAGGGTTTGTGCAGAAACCACCCTACTCTTCATGGCTTGAGGAAGTCTTTGAGTAAATTCCTCATAGTCGAAATGGGTCAATCCATCCGCATGTCCATAATCTTTGGCAAAGTTTAATCCGATTTTCTTAGGGTTTTTCTCCTGAATAATCTTCAACAACGCATCCCATTGATCCGGTTGCTGCTCGGGGTTCCAGGCCCGTTTAAAAGATTTTCCCACATCATATCTTGCCACGGCGTAAGTTTCCACCGCTTGATTTGGACTAGGCTGATACATGACCAGAATAGTCCTTCTTCTGGCCGCATGCCAGGTCGCAGGAAGAAGGGTGCGGATCACCGGATCCTCATTGTATTCCCGGGACATGACAATCCACATGTCTATGCCGGTTTCCGTCATCAATTGGGGTAAAAGTGTCTGGATTCGCTCTTCCAGCCAAGAATCTACTACTTCAGCCTGCGCTCGTTGCGTAAGCACTGCCGGAGCTTGAGAAAAGGACGGGAATGAAAAGCCCAAAAGGCCAAGAATGAGTATTAGTTGCTTCATGGAAATAAGAAAATGATTCAGATTCCAAGATAAGCTTTTGTACTAAAAACTAATGCAGATTTACTTCTCCGGAGAAGGACTGAGGATTGGAGATTTTTGATTAATTGTCTTTTTGCTAAA
>JAJLJS010000026.1:0-6407 GCA_033844545.1 Cyclobacteriaceae bacterium
TAGATCGTGTCGTAGTATCTCCAAGTGGTGACCGGAGCCACGGCGATGGCAGTTTTGAAAACATCATTTCCAATCATCAGAGAAAGAGAGGACATGTAGCCCCCATACGACCATCCCCAGATACCGATTCGGGCAGGATCAACGAATGGCTGTTTGGCAAAATACTTCGCTCCTTCGATCTGGTCGATGGTTTCCAGTTTGCCTAGATTCGCATAAGTGGAATGCTTAAAGTCACGGCCTCGCGCTCCGGTTCCCCGATTGTCCACACAGGCTACAATGAATCCTTCTGCGACTAAGGCTTGATGCCAGAAATCCCGGGTTCCCCCCCAGGAATTTAATACGTTTTGAGATCCGGGGCCTCCATAGACATACATCAAAACCGGATATTTTTTCGCAGGATCAAAGTCAGCCGGCTTGATGATGTAGCCGTTTAGCTCAGTTCCGTCTACAGTCGGGAAAGTGAAAAATTCCTTTTTCCCCAAGGCAAATCCTGCGAGTTTTTCTTTCAAGGCCTGATTGTCTTCCAATACTTTGATCTCTTTTCCTGCAGTATCATTTAGTGTGACTTTTACCGGGGTGTCTGCTGTAGAATAGTAATCGATGAAAAATTTATGATCTGGGCTCATGTTGATGGTATGGCTTCCTTTTGCAGGAGTAAGCATCTTTTTGCCCTTTCCGTCCAGATTGACCACATAGAAGTTTCTTTCCAAAGGAGAGGCTTCGGTGGAAATGAAATAGACTTTTTTGGCTTTTTCATCGATTCCTACCATGGAAGTGACTTCCCAATTGCCCGTGGTAATTTGCCGGATCAGGCTGCCGTCCAAATTGTGGTGGTAAATGTGCTTGAATCCATCCTGCTCAGAGGTCCGAACAAAGGTCTTTCCATCGCTGAGGTATTGCAGGTCATCATTATAATCCAGATCAACGTAAGTTTTGGAGGTTTCAGAAATGATCAATTTCGAAGCTCCACTGGTGGCATTGGCATGAAACAAATCCAACTGGTTTTGCAGGCGGTTCATCCGGATAAAGGCCAATGTGTTGGCGTCTTTGGTCCAGTAAATTCTTGGCAGATAGATATCAGTCTCTGAGCCGGAATCTATTTTCTGGGTTTTACCGGAAGCTAAGTCGTAGACATGAATGCTGACCTCCGAATTTTTTTCACCTGCTTTTGGGTATTTGAATTTGTAATCTTTGGGATAAAGTGGTCCCCAAAGCTGCATGTTGAATTCCGGCACTTGGGTTTCGTCGAAGCGGATAAATGCAATCTTTTTGCCGTCCGGAGACCATTTGAAGGCCTGGGCCATAGAAAATTCTTCCTCATACACCCAGTCTGCAGCCCCGTTGATGATTTTGTTCCATTCTCCGTCTGAGGTAATTTGAGTGAGCTTATTGCTGGCCAATTCTACCATGTACAGGTTGTTGTCTTTGACAAATGCAACTTTATCATTATCCGGAGAAAGGGTAGCGTACGAGATCTTCTCTCCATTCATCAGCTGCTGCTTTTGGCCGGTTGCCATATCTACCACGTAGAATATTCCCTTGGAAGAGCGGCGATAAATAGACTCCACATCGGTGGAGATGAGTGCTTTAGACTCATCGGCATTGAAGGAATAGCTTGAGAAGTCCACTCCCAATGCTTTTCCATCCAAAAGAACTCCCGCTTCGGCTCCGGTAGCGAGGTTGATTTTAACCACGGCAGGGGTTCCGTTTCTTTGTACTAATGAACTGTAAAACTGTCCGTCTTTCATCCAATTGATGCCATAGACAGATTTTTGGTTGAAGGTTCCTTTTTTGAAGACGTCCTCAAGGGTTACTTTTTTCAGGCTTTGTGCCTGCGTACTGAGTGCCATTCCGATCATCGCGATCCAGGCCAGACTCAGCACTTTCCAACTTTTAATCATATTGTCTTGATTTGGGTAAAATTCTAATGGTAGCGAGGGCGAATATAGGAAACCCCAAACTAACCTTCCAAGGGTTTCAAATCCAAGGAGGGTTTTCCGGAAAACTTTGGAGGGTAAACGGAAAATTAGCTATTTCGTACCTAGATTTTTCCCCGCTATGAAGAAGAAAATTGCCTTGGTGACCGGAGGCTTTACCGGAGAGTCTGTCATTTCCCTGAAAAGTGCAGCAGTAGTCGAAAAAACCATCGATCGAGAGAAATACGATGTGTATAAAATTCTCATTTATCCCGGTGATTGGTATTTTGAATGTACTTCCGGAGAAAAAATACCGGTGGATTTGAATGACTTCAGCATTTCGCTGGGGGATGAGAAAATCAAATTTGATGGAGTATTCAACATCCTTCATGGATCCCCCGGGGAAGACGGAAAATTGGCAGGGTACTTCGACATGCTGGGCATACCCTATACGACCTGCGATCAGCTGACCTCAGCCATTACCATGAACAAGGGATATACCAAGGCAATCGTCCAGGATATCCCGGAGTTGCATGTAGCCAAATCCCTTCAGTTGTTTGAAAACACAAGCGAGAATGTCACAAGAATAAAAGAAGAGTTGACCCTTCCTCTGTTTATCAAACCCAATAACGGGGGAAGCTCCATTGGGATGAGTAAAGTCAAAAACTGGGAAGAGCTGGAGGAAGCTTTGGTCAAGGCCTTCGGGGAAGACCAGCAAGTTTTGGTCGAGGAGTTTGTGAGCGGAAGGGAATTTTCAATTGGCGTTTTCAAAGGAAAAGGGGAAATCACCGTACTGCCCGCCACAGAAATCGTAAGCAGTAAGGAGTTTTTTGACTACGAGGCTAAATATATACCCGGGGTTTGTGAAGAAATTACCCCGGGAAGGATGAATGAAGAGGAAGTCGACCGTGTAGGCCGAATTGTAACTCAGGTTTATGAAAAATTGAATTGCAAAGGTGCCGTGAGGATAGACTATTTTCTCCAACATGAAACTTCCAAGTTCTATTTTATCGAAATCAATACCGTCCCCGGACAAACGGAAACCAGCCTGATTTCACAGCAAGTTCGGGCGATTGGGATGGAAGTCAGGGAGTTTTATACCCAGTTGATTGAGGAGATGTTTTAAAAAGAAGGAAGGATATCCTTCGGTATGTCTAGTTCCTTCAAAGATAGCTGTGCAGATAAATTGATTTGTCTTAATTAATATCTGCGCAGCTGTCTTTTTTTATTTCTTACTAAACTCAAACAGTTTCCTTTTCTCCTCCTTGCTCAGGGCATCGTAGCCTTTTTCGGCAATTTTGTCAAGAATTTTGTCGATTTCTTCTTGGGATGTTTCCTCGGATTTGGGGCCAGGAGCTGCTTTTTTTTGATTTCCGAAACTTGAAAACCCACCGGGGCTGGAGGTAGTTTTGGCTTTCCGATAGCTGACCTTGACCTTGCTTTTTCTTCCTGAGAAAAGGTCTTCGAAGAAAATCCCCACTTTTTGAACCGGCTTGCCCCAGTCTGTCCCTTTGCGCAGCTGAACTACATATATATAGCCCAAAAGGGCTCCTCCCAAATGGGCAATTTCTCCGCCCGCATTGGCACCAATGGAGTTGGCAAAGGAAAGAATTACATAAAAAGCTGCGATGTAGACAATCTTCACCGGGCCGATCAGAATCAGAAAGAAAGTAGTGTTTGGGGTCAAGGTGGCTGCTCCTACGACCACAGCAAATACCCCCGCACTGGCACCCAGCATCATAGAGGTATCCACTGAATTGCTAAAGTAGGGAGCCAAATTATAGATCAGGAGGTAAAATCCAGCTCCAAACAAGCCTCCCAAAATATACAGATTCGCAAGCTTACGACTTCCCAAATACTGGTGGATAATCATCCCAAACCAGTACAAAAAGAGCATGTTGAACAGGATATGAAAGACCCCTTCGTGCAAGAACATATACGTCAAGGGGCTCCAAGGCTGCCAAAGGAGCTTTTCCAAAGACGCGGGCATCATCAACCAGCTCAGGCCTTCCCGGTACAAATCCCCCAGTCCGCTGATCGTCAGGATCACCCGGGAAATCAGCAAGACAAAAAACACGATCAAATTGATCGCAATCAGCTTAAATAAGCTGTTGTCCTGATGCCGAAAGGCGTTTCTAAGATTTTCCCAAAAGCTACCGTACATATCAATAAAAACTGTTTCTGTCTTTTTTCCACTTATACACCAATACCGCCCCGATAATCAGTCCGCTCAAATGGGCAAAATGAGCCACATTGTCTGTGGGGCTATTGAGCATTACGTTATAAATCGTATAAAGGGCATACGCTCCCACCAGATATTTAGCTTTGATGGGCATGGGGGGAAAGAGAAGGAAGAGTTGGGTATTGGGGAAAAGCATGGCAAAAGCCACCAAAATCCCGAATAAGGCTCCTGAAGCTCCTACCATGGGCGAGTTGAGATTCATGTCCAGAATGCGGTGCAAAGTCCTTCGGGCTTGCTCGATATAGGATGCATCTTCCGGATTTCTGCTGTATTGATCCACAAAATTGAAAACCTCAGGATTGAAGTATCCACGGTTTTCGATGACCAGCTTGTTGAAATATTCCGGATCAGGATTGGCTTCATAGGTCAAAACCTTTGACTCCAGTTGCTTGTACTGAAAAGTAGAATATCCCGAGTACAAAACTCCGGCCCCGACCCCACAAACCATCCATAGGATGAAAAGCTTTTTGGGTCCTAAAAACTGCTCCAGCAAGGGCCCAAAAATCAAAAGTCCAAACATGTTGCTGAACAGATGCCAAAAATCGGCATGCATAAACATATAGGTCAAAAACTGGAAAGGCTTGAAATACTCACTGTGGATGTTAAACAGCGCAAACCAATTATTGAGTGGAGGAAAAACAAAACTCGCCACCAAAAATACGATGATGTTGATCAGCAGGAGGTTTTGGACTACCGGGGTAATATTTCTGAACATCTTATTTTCCGAAAAAGGATTGAATGCTATTTAAATCTAATTTCACGAAAGTTTTGTTCCCTGCAGGGGAATAATTGGGATTTTGACAGGCGAAAAGCTGTCCCACCAAGGTTTCCATTTCTTGGGGATTTAACTTTTGCCCTTTCTTAATGGAAGACTTACGAGAAAGAGATCGGGCTAGATTTTCTCGTTTGTCCAGGGAAAGCTCACTTTTGAAGTTTTTAAACTGCTCGATCAAACCCTCAAAGAGCTCCTTTTCGTTTTTGACCTGAACATCCGCAGGGACACCCTGGATCAAGACCGTGTCTTTGCCGAAAGGCTCCACCACAAAGCCCAAGCTGTGCAACTCCGGAAGCATATCCATCACCAAGGAATAGTCCGAGGGATTGAGCTGCAAAGTTGGGGGAAAAAGACATTGCTGGGAGACACCTTTTGCCGATTGGATTTGCTTGAAATACCGTTCATACAAAATCCGCTCATGTGCATTTTGCTGATCAATGATCAAAAGTCCGGTGGACATTTGAGCTACGATAAAGTTTTGCTCCACCTGAAAAGTCGTCCCCGTGGTCTCAGGCTCCTCGGGGACAATCATAAATCTAGGTTCGTCCAGAGAGGCTCTGCTGGGGAAGGTCAGAATTTCAGGTTCTTCCTCATTGTGGGGTTGAGCTGAGGTAGGTTTCGGAGAAATATTCCCCTCAAACAATCGCTCCCATCCGGAAACTGAGGACTTTTTGAATTCCGGGGTATTGAATGTCTTGTAACTATATTCCCGATCCACTTCGGTTTTGGTTTCGGGATTTTTCGTCCAGGTATCCTGAAAATTCACATCTACCGAAAAATCAATTGCAGGAGTGATGTGGTGAGCTCCCAATGCTTGCTTTACCGCGGAGCGAATGACCGCATAGACCGTTCGCTCATCGTCAAATTTAATTTCTGTCTTGGTGGGATGAACATTGATATCGATGTGGGAAGGGTCAATTTCCAGGAAAAGCACATAAAACGGATGCTGGTCTGCCTGAATCAGTCCTTCGAAGGCTGTACTTACCGCATGGTGCAGGTAGGAACTCTTGATATATCGGTTATTGACAAAGAAAAACTGCTCCCCTCTCGATTTTTTGGCGTTTTCTGGTTTGCCGATATACCCTTTGATGTTAACGTGTGGGGTAAACTCCTCACAGGGGATCAATTGACCTTGATAGCTTTTTCCAAAAAGTCCTACAATCCGCTGACTGAGCTTTCCGCCTGGAAGATTATAGGTTTCCAGATCTTGTTGGTACATGGTGAAGGCTACTTCCGGATAGGACAAAGCTACCCGTTGAAACTCTTCCACCAGGTGGCGCATTTCCACGGGATTGGATTTCAGAAAGTTTCTTCGGGCAGGGACATTGAAAAAGAGGTTTTTCATGGCTACGGAAGTCCCCACCGGACTGGCGACTGGTTCTTGTTTTTTGACTTCTGAGCCTTCAATCTGGATCAAGGTGCCGAGTTCGGTGTCGGCTTGCCTGGTTTTCAATTCTACCTGCGCAACTGCAGC
>JAJLJS010000027.1:0-20409 GCA_033844545.1 Cyclobacteriaceae bacterium
TCAATGAATCCTTAAAAGGATATTTGACCAAAACGGTGGATTCTGAACATGAATCCGGGATTTTTGCCCAAGTGTATAAGTTTGGAGAAAGAATATCTTCCATTATCCAGGAAATAAACCCATCTTATAAATTCCCCAAAACATTGGTATCAACGGTCATGGAATCCTCTCTTTTGCAAAAATTCAATTCAGCGCATTTGCCAGGAATGACAGAAACGGCGATAGATACCGGCGAACAATTTCATTTCTTTCATCAATTAGTCGTAAAAACCATCTCCCATGAATAACAATTCAGGATTGACGCCGGCCAAACGTTTTTTTGGCCTTTTGAGAGAGGAGAAGAAGCAAGTCTATGCGATTTATTTTTATGCTGTTCTGAATGGACTCATTACTCTTTCTCTTCCCTTGGGGATCCAGGCTATTTTGAATTTTATCCTTGGAGGTAGAATCACCACCTCCTGGATTATTCTGGTCGTAGTGGTTGCCTTGGGGGTGGTTTTTGGGGGATTTCTGCAGATTTCTCAGCTTCAGATTATGGAAAAACTCCAGCAGAGGATCTTCTCCAAAGCTGGTTTGTCCATTGCATTTAGGCTTCCAAAGATCAAAACCGAAATTCTTCACGGGAAGTATGCACCGGAAATTGTCAACAGGTTCTTTGATTCTGTAAACCTTCAAAAGGGTTTGGCGAAAATTCTGATTGACTTTTCGGCAGCCCTGCTTCAGGTATTTTTTGGCTTGCTTTTGCTTTCGATTTACCATCCTACTTTTATCCTTTTTGGACTTACGCTGATTGGGATTTTGACCCTCATCTTTTATATCACCGGGCCAAAAGGAATTGAAACTGCCATGAAAGAGTCTACCTACAAATATGAAACGGCCTATTGGCTGGAGGAGGTAGGGAGAACGATGAATACGTTCAAGCTGGCTGGGTATACCCGATTGCCGATCTTGAGGGCTGACAAACTTCTTCAAAAGTACGTGGAGTTTCGGTCTAAACATTTCTCCGTATTGATCTTCCAATACAAAGTGATGATTGCATTCAAAGTGTTGATTGTGACCAGTTTGTTGCTTGCCGGAAGTTTGCTGCTGATCAATGACCAGATTTCGATCGGGCAGTTTGTGGCGGCAGAGGTAATCATTGTTTTGGTGATCAACTCAGTGGAAAAGCTGATCTTATCTTTGGAAACTGTCTATGATACCTTAGTGGCTGTCGAAAAACTGGGACAGGTATTGGATCTCCAACTGGAGCATCAATCTCCTTCTGAAAAAGTGATTCAATCTTCCGGGGGATTGAAGTTTGCCATGGTTGATTTGAGATTTCAGCCTCAGGATGCTTTGGATCCCCTTCTCAAAGGGGTGAGTATGACCATTGAGCCCGGAGAAAAAGTAGTCATAACCGGGAAAAGCGGAAGTGGGAAAAGTGCAGCTTTGGCCCTTTTTGCCGGACTCTATGAAGACTATGAGGGTAAAATTCTAGTCAATGACCTCTCCATGGAGTTGATCAATCTTGAGAAATACAGAGGCATGGTCGGAGATTTTCTGAATGTTCAACAGATTTTCCATGGAACGATCAAGGAAAATATTCTTTTGGGAAGAGATTTTGATACGACACAGCTAGATTACCTTATCAGTCTCACAGGGCTGGAAGATTATATATATCAGCAGCCAGAAGGACTCAATACCATGCTGCAGCCAGAAGGAAAAGGTCTTACCAAAGCATTGGCACAACAAATAATTATTGCAAGAGGCCTGGTTGGCTATCCGAAAGCCCTGATCATGGAAAATACTTTGGACCACCTAGCCCCAGAAGTCAAGAAAAGAATCATGGAATTTTACTTTCAGGGAAATTGGACGCTGATAATGGTCTCTGAGGAGGAAGAGGTGATCCAAAGAGCAGACAAAGTCATCCTGATGGAATCAGGAAAAGTTTTGTATCAGGGAAATTTCCAGGGGTATAAAGAATTTAAAAAGTAACCAGCCATGCTCAATATCACTAAGAATAGGATTTCGGATTCAATTCCATTTAGCGGCTCCAAAAGCTTGGTAATGACCTTACCCCAAAAAGAAAGTCAAAAAAGGGTGAGGATTTTGACCGGGGTATTGATCGTGATGTTCTTGATGCTTTTTTTGCCATGGACTCAAAATATCCGCTCTAAAGGCTACGTTACTGCGCTCAGACCAGACCAAAGACCTCAGACAATTCACTCCATTATCGCTGGCAGGATAGAAAGATGGTATGTGGCGGAGGGAGATTTTGTGCAGGCAGGAGATACCATACTTCGGATTTCGGAAATTAAAGACGAGTATTTTGATTCATTGCTTCTGCCACGAACCCAACAGCAGGTGGAGGCAAAGGCACTCTCTGCAAGATCCTACAGTGACAAAGTAATCGCCCTTCAAAACCAGATTCAGGCCTTGAGGAGGAATAATGTCCTCAAATTGCAACAAGCCGAAAATAAACTCCGCTCTGCAGAGCTGAAAGTACAATCTGATAGTATCGAGTTTGAACAGGCTAAGGTGAATTTTGATATCGGGAAATATCAAATGGAGCGATCCGAGGAGCTTTTTAAGGAAGGGTTAAATTCTCTTACCGCCTTGGAGGGTAGACGATTGAAGTTTCAGGAGGTTCAGGCCAAATTGATTTCCTCCGAAAACAAACTGCTGAGCAGCAAAAATGAATTGATTACCGCAATCATCGATTTGGATGCGATTGACAATGAATTCAAGGATAAGCTTGCCAAGGCTGAGTCGGAAATGTATACCGCAATGTCTTCCCAATTTGACGCAGAAGCCTCCGTAACCAAGTTGGAAAATCAATATTCCAACTACGCCCAGCGGACGAATTACCGGTATATTTTGGCTCCTCAGAGCGGGTATATCGCCAAGGCTATTCAAGTTGGGATTGGAGAGACCATCAAAGAAGGTGCTGAGATTGTCAATATTGTTCCCCATGGAGCGGATTTGGCGGTGGAGATGTATGTACAGCCGGTGGACCTTCCTTTGATCAAAGTGGGAAATAAAGTGCGCTTTATTTTTGATGGATGGCCTGCGATTGTCTTTTCGGGATGGCCCCAGATTTCCAATGGTACCTTTGGTGGTGTCGTGGTTGCAATTGATCAATTTGCCGGCTCGAATAATATGTACCGGGTATTGGTGACTCAAGATCCGGAGGAGGAACCCTGGCCGGAATTACTCAGAATTGGATCCGGGGCAGATGGGATAGCGCTGCTCAACGATGTGCCGGTATGGTATGAAATCTGGCGACAGCTGAATGGCTTCCCGGCAGATTATTATACCCAGGAAGAAAAGGATAAATCAGCCTCAGAACTGAAATGAGAAAATTCTTAGCGCCTTTTGTTTTGCTGGTTTTTGTCTCTATCCAGACTTTTGCTCAAGAAGGACTAAAGCTTGAATTTGAGCAATTTATGGAGTGGGTTAGGTTGTACCATCCCATTTCCACTCAGGCAGAAATCAACCTCAGAATGGGACAGATGGAGGTGAGACAGGCAAGAGGTGGATTTGACCCGTTGCTTTATGGGAATCTGGATCAAAAAGATTACAGTGAGACCAATTATTACGATAAACGAGAGGCAGGGCTGAAGATCCCAACCTGGATGGGGGTGGAGCTTTCCGGTACTTTTGAGCAAAACTCAGGAACGTATTTGAATCCCGAGAGCAACGTGCCTTCAGGAGGGCTTTTTGCAGCGGGTGCCTCCGTGAATTTAGGTCAGGGACTAATCCTGGATGAAAGAAGAGCAGCCCTTCAAAAAGCCCAAATTTACCAACAAGCCACCGAGGTGGAGAGAGCCAAAATGCTCAATGAATTATATTTGATGGCCACCGAATCCTATTGGAAATGGTCGCTTTCCTATGAAAATTTGCTCGTATTCCGGGAAGGGGTGGAGCTGGCCCAATTTAGATTTGAAGCGACCAAAACGAGTTTTGAACAAGGTGATCTAGCGGCCATTGATACCGTGGAAGCTTTTTCTCAGTTGTTAAATCGTCAATACAGACTTCAGACAGCTGAAAATATATTCTTCGCTTCTACTCAGGAACTGAATACTTTTCTTTGGGGAGAAAATGGGCAACCCATTTTTCTGGATGTTAATACGATCCCCCAAAGTTTATTTGAGGAATTTTTGGATTCACCGGATTTTGGAGAATTAAGAACGCAGGTTGCCAATCATCCGGAATTGATCCTAACGGACTATGAATTGGCCAGTCTGGATGTCGAGCGTCGACTCAAAGCCCAACAACTGATTCCTGTGGTAAAATTGAAGTATAATTTTCTTACTGAAAGTCTGTCTGATTTCAGTGAGACCCAATTTTTTGAGAACAATTACAAATGGGGCCTTTCCGTGTATACCCCTTTATTCCTGAGAAAAAGTCGGGGAGCTCTGGGATTAACCAAAGCGAAAATTGACTTTAAGCAAAACTCCAGAGACCTCAAGGAGCTACAGCTGAGAAACAAGCTGGAATCTGAGTTGAATAACTGGACAATTATTAACCAGCAGGTGATTACTTTCCGTGAAAATGTCAGAAGCCTGGAGACTTTGCTTCAGGGGGAAAACAGAAGATTTCAAATCGGAGAGAGCAGCTTGTTTTTGGTGAATGCCCGGGAAGTATCGGTATTTGACTCCCGGGTTACCCTCAATGATCTCGCTTCGAAACTTAGAATCAGCCTTGCGAAAGCTCGTTATGCTGCTGGCCTTGGCTTTGATTAAGCTGATTCATTTCCTGGATGACAATCTCACAAAGCATTTCCAGGGATTCATTTCTTTCCAAGCCAAAGAGTTTTACAGCCAGATCCAGCAGGGTTGAATTTAAGTTTTCTCCTTTTTCAGCACTGGAGATTGCAGTTTTGACCTCCTCTGTATCCCGGATTTTCTCCGGGTGGTGGAGGTAGAAATAAATCATATAAAAAATTCCCAAACCGATTCTGACCGGATACCCACCATGGTGCTTTTCTCTGAAAGGCTGAATTAGGGGAATCAGCCGGCTTTTAAACTTGGACACCGAATTCATCAGAATATCTTCCAGTCGGTGTTCAATACTGGGATTGCTAAATCTCTCGATGACCGATTCATAATATTTTTTCAACTCTTCAGAATCCATCTGCAAGAAGGGAATGATTTCCTGATTGGCCATTTCGCCTAGTTGTCTTAGATTTTTTGCATTGCTCACGTATTCTCGGACAGTCTTGAAACCATGGCAAAGCCCATGAGCTGCAAGGAAAGTATGGCAGCCATTCAGAATCCTGATTTTTCTCAGGGAAAACAAGTCAATGGATTCTTCCAAAATCACCTCATAACCGGAATTCAGCCAGGGGATTAAACTCTCTTTTTCCTTTTTTCCTGAAATCGCCCAAAAAGAATAGGGCTCCGCATGCACCAAAAGAGGATGAGGATTTTGTGAAGTTTTAGAGGGAAAGCCCGGAACAATACGATCTACTAAGCTGGTGAAAATAGTAACCTTGGCCTCCATCCAATCCAGAAATTCCGTTCCCAGGTGCCATTGCTCTGCATGCTTATGGATAAAGCCCAAAAGAATTTTTCCATTGTTTGGAATGAGTTCTAAGGGAAAAATTACAGTTTCTGCTTGGGGTAAAAGTTGAAATCTTCGGAAAAGCCATTGGGTAATTCTTCCCGCAAAGGATTCCGCAAATTTTTCAAAATGACCTTCATTTTTCCAGGCCAAACCAGCTTCCGTTACATTGGATACAATCCATTTGACTGAATAATGGCCTGCAAATTCCATAAATTTATCTTCTTCCTCAGGAAGCTTTAATCCATCTTGGATACAGGTAATTTCCTGGATTTTGTCAACGGTTTTTCCATTTTGTTTGCCAGATACCCAAACTGGATACTGATAATTTGCAGATTTTAGTTTTTCAAGTGTATTTCCATTGGTAGACTGAATAATGCAGATACTCAGTGGTTTATGTTTTTTTGAAACTTCTTCATTCATGGTTTCAAAAAAAGCCCGGAGAAAATTTCCGGTACCGAATTGAAGAATGTGAATGTCATTTTGGGGGTTCATGGATTTTTTTTCAGTTTAGGGTACACTAAATCAAATGGAACAATGGAAGCCTATGTACTCGTCGAAGTCGATATCTATGATAATGAAGTTTATGAAGAATATAAAAAGCTGACGCCTTCCAGCATTGAACCCTATGGGGGTGAATTCGTCATTCGTGGGCTTCCGGTACTGGCTTTGGAAGGAGAGTGGAGTCATGATCGATTAGTCTTACTGAAGTTTCCTTCCAGAGAGAAGGCCTTAGAATGGTACAATTCTGAGAATTACCAAAAGGCTAAGAAAATTCGACAAAAGGCCTCATCTGCCAACTTTTTTATTGTTGGATGATTTTTTTGGCATTTTTATTGGTTTGAAATACAAAAAATAGTCTTTTAATAGGTTGAATGAGCCTAAATAGTTAATTCATTCAGATTAGTTTTATTAAATAAATGTCAAAAATATCCAATCACCTTAATGTTCTAATCCAATGAAAAAGAGTTACTTAAGTTGGTCGTTGATGGGGCTTGCTTTTGCCTTGACCATGAATTCCTGTATTCAAGAGGAGTCCACTCCTCAGCTGATGGAAGAAAATCTTCCTGTGGTGGAGACCATCACTGATTTGGTCACTGGTTCTGAGAATTTTAGAAAGTCTCCGAATGGAGTGGTTTATCAGGAGAAATTTTCCAATCAAAGTATCGCAGGTTCTGAGGGAATTCCACCTTATGCATTTCCTGGTTTCGGAACTGGAAATGCCACCTACATTGGAAAAAGTTATTCTTTCTTCAATCAATATGCCATTGGATCTCCTGATGAAAATGGAGAAGTAACGACGATTGCTGCTCCGGTTACTGAGTTCTTTTCTGAGCAACTTATCGCCTTGGGATTGGATGTTGCTGAAATTGATGCCTCTTCCAAAACTGTCAGCACTTTGACTACTGATGGAAAAGGAAACACTATCTGGTTTACCAATGTGGTCAATAAGGCAAAATTCGATCTTGATGGCAATATCACCTTTGAAGCACAAATTGAAATTGTGGGAGGTACAGGAATTTTTGTGAATGCCTCTGGGAACGGAACCGTAAAAGGGAATGTCAGTGGCACTACCGGTCAGGGTACCACCCTTGTAAGAGCTAATATTTTCTTTAATTAATCCGTAGCAATCACCCTTTTAAGTCAAAGAGCGGCCTGAGTTTCAGTGCCGCTCTTTTGCTTTTATAGGGAAACTCCTCTTTTCCAAGGGATGAAATCGAAATTTTTCTTTTCCTCAGCTTTGGTCATTTTTTCACCACTGGCTACCGAAATAATCAATTCCATCAATCGATCTCCCGTGGATTCCAAATCTTCTTCGCCCGTGATGATGGTTCCGGAATTGAAGTCAATGATATCAGGCATTTTCTCAGCCAATTTGGTGTTGCTGGACACTTTGATCACTGGTGTGATCGGATTTCCGGTGGGTGTTCCGAGTCCTGTAGTGAATAAAATCACATTACAGCCACTTCCCGCCAATCCTGTAGTGCTTTCCACATCATTCCCGGGCGTGCAAAGTAGGTTTAAGCCTGGGGTTTTGACATATTCGGTATAATCCAGCACATCAGAAATCGGAGCGGTGCCTCCTTTTTTAGCGGCGCCGCAAGATTTGATCGCATCGGTCAGCAGGCCATCTTTGATATTTCCCGGACTGGGATTCATGTCAAATCCGCTTCCTACCCGTTTTGCCGCATCATTGTAGGTTTCCATCAGGTGAATAAATTTCTCCGCCAATTCGGGACTTTGACATCTGTGGATCAGATTTCCTTCTGCTCCGCAAAGTTCCGGAAATTCGGATAATACGGCCGTTCCCCCCAAAGCAACCAAGAGGTCAGATACTCTTCCTAAGGCTGGATTGGCCGAAATTCCCGAAAACCCATCCGATCCCCCACACTCCAGGCCAATAATCAGTTTACTCAAAGGACTCGGCTCACGCTGAATTTGATTTGCTGTGACCAATTGCTCAAAGGTTTCTTTTACTGCTTTGGAGAGCAAGGCCTCTGTTGTGCCGGATTGCTGTTGCTCGCAGATCACCAAGGGCTTTTGGCAACCCAGTCGGGCTAATTTTTCCTGAAGGATGCTGACTTGGGCATTTTGGCAACCCAAACTCAAAATGGTTGCCCCTGCAACATTTGGATGGTGAATATATCCTGCCAAAAGTCCACAAAGGCTATCTGCATCTTGCCGGGTTCCTCCGCATCCCATGGAATGGGTGAGAAATCGGATTCCGTCCAGATTTGGGAAAATTTTGGACCGAAAAGTCCTGGTTTTTTGCGAAACCGTTTCCGTAAATTTTTCTCCATTTAAACCTGCAATCAGGGATTTCAGCTGCTCTTCATAGGGATTGGATTGAGCAAAACCCAAAGCCTTTTCGAAGGCATCTTCGAGCAGTTTGATATTGGTGTTTTCACAAAAAACCATGGGTAAAACCAACCACAAATTCGCTGTTCCTACTTGATTGTCAGCTCTTTTGTAGCCTAAAAATGTCCTGCCTTTCCATTTGGAAACATCCGGGTTTTTCCAGTGGTATTTCTCGTTTTCAAGCCTGTATTGCTTGGTTTTGTGCCGTATGTTGGAGAGGGTTATGGCGTGCCCAGCGGGGATTTCTTTAGTCGCTTCACCTACGATAGTCCCATACATCAAAATATCCTGTCCCGGCTTGAGATGATCCAGGGCAAACTTGTGCTTGGCGGCCACAAACTCCTGAATTTCAAGGTCTAGATTCTTTAGCTTTGCATGGTTTCCTGGAAAAAGATCAGTCAAAGCTACCCCCACATTGTCTGATTCATCCAAAAGCAGGACTGTATTGATCATTTGTATTATTGTTTAACTTGGTCAAATTAGAAAAAAAATTCTTCCATGAAGAAAATCATAACCTTGGGAGAGGTCATGCTCAGACTTTCTCCACCCGGGAACCAGCGCTTTTTCCAAACCCAATCTTTTGAGGTAGAATTTGGGGGGTCGGAGGCTAATGTTGGTGCGGCTCTTGCTTTTTGGGGAATGGATGTAGCCCATGTGACCGCATTTCCAGACCATGAGATTGGCAGGGCTGCAAAAGCTCAGCTTTGCAAAAACGGGATTCGGACAGATTTTGTCTCCTTGACCTCAGGACGTATGGGAGTATACTTCCTAGAGCATGGGGCTATGCAAAGGAGCAGTCAAATCATCTATGATCGGGCAGATTCTGCATTTTCCCAATTGGATCCCAAAGCATTGGACTGGGACAGGATATTGGAAGGGGCAGATTGGCTTCACTGGTCGGGAATCACTCCCGCATTGTCCCAAAATTGTGCTGATTTGACTTTGGAAGGTCTGAAAAAGGCTCAGGAAAAAGGAGTCAAAGTCAGTGGAGACCTGAATTATCGAAGCAATCTCTGGAAATACGGAAAAGGTCCCCATGAAATCATGCCTGCCTTGATGGAACTGACTCAGGTCATGGTCGCAGGTACGAGGGATTTCAATCAATGCCTGAATGAAGAGGTAAAGTCATTCTCTGAAGCTAGAAAATTGGCATTTTCAAGATTCAAAAATCTGGAATTTATTGTCAAAACGGATCGTGAATCTCACAGTTCCTCCCATAATTCCATGACAGCGGCGATGTACGGGTCAGAACTCAGTTTTTCTTCTCGATCTTATGACCTCACCCATATTGTAGACCGGGTAGGCACGGGTGATGCTTTTGCAGGTGGCTTGATTTACGGATTGCTAAGCATGAATCCTCAAGAGGCGATAGAATTTGCTATGGCTGCCGGAGCCTTGAAGCACAGTGTACCGGGTGATATTTTGCTCTGTTCCTTACAAGAAGTTTTAGATCTCGCCAACGGAGAAGCAGTTGGGAAAATCAAACGCTAATGAGAAATCCTACACCCTTTATTCAACGCATGCATGCCGGTGGTATGATGCCGATATTTTTCCATCCCGATGAGCAAGTTTGTTTGGATCTGTTGTTTGCCGCCTATGAAGGCGGTGTACGAGTGATCGAAATGGTCAATCGGGGAAAAGAAGCCAAATCCATTTTCCCTAAAATCAGGGCAGCTGCCGATAAGATGCCTGGGCTATACTTGGGAGCAGGGACCATTTATCATCCCTACGAGGCAGAAGAGTTTATCGATATGGGGGCGGAGTTCATCGTCGCCCCGGTGATGAATCCGAAATTGGGAGAGTATTGCGCTAAAGTGGAGGTACCTTGGGTACCGGGTTGCGCAACCGTTTCCGAGATTTTTTTTGCGGAACAGCTTGGTTGTCAATTGGTAAAAATCTATCCTGCAAATATTCTGACACCTGAATTTGTCCCAGCTGTCCATGCGGTATTGCCCAAAATTGAAATTATCCCGACCGGTGGTGTAGAACCAACCGCTGAGGGACTTAGCCAATGGTTTAAGGCTGGGGTGCTATGTGTGGGAATGGGGTCCCAGCTCTTTAAAAAGGACCTCATCCAGCAAGGAGCCTTTCAGGAAATTCAAGATCGGGTCAAGCATGCCATGAACATTATTGAATCCCTGAGAAACCCTAAAACTTAATTTAGAACATCCAAACCCAATGAATAACCGAATTTTCCCAGCCCTTCTTTTGCTCTTCATGGTCTTTCTATGGAGTTGCAAAAGTGATTCAAGGGTGAAAATCATCAAAATGGGCCATGCCCAAGTCACGGCCCATCCGGTCCACAATGCCATGGTGTATTTGGCTGAAAGATTGGAAGAAAAATCTTCCGGGCGGATTAAGGTCAAAGTATATCCCAATCAACAACTCGGGACGGAACGTGAGCTTCTCGAACTGCTTCAGATCGGCAGCTTGGGAATGACCAAGGTATCTGCAGCCTCCTTGGAGGCCTTTTCTCCTGAAATAAGCGTTTTTGGCATTCCTTTCCTTTTTCGGGATGATGCCCATGTAGATCAAATACTGAATGGAGAAATTGGAACGGAATTGCTGTTGAGTTGTGAAAAATTTTGGTTGAGGGGCTTGTGCTTCTATGATGCGGGGAAAAGAAGTTTTTATACCAAAGATAAACCCGTTGAGACCCCAGCCGATTTGGCCGGCCTAAAAGTACGTGTTCAGGAATCCAAAATGGCCATCAACATGATCCGAGCCATGGGGGGATCTCCGACTCCCGTGGCCTATGGAGAACTCTATACCGCTTTGCAGCAGGGAATCGTAGATGCTGCGGAAAATAATCCTCCGAGTTTTTACAATTCCAGACATTACGAGGTTTGCAAGTTTTACTCTATTGACGAGCATACCATGGTGCCGGATGTAGTGTTGGTGAGTACCAAGGTTTGGGAAAACCTAAGCCCGGAAGAGCAAGTATGGCTGCAGGAAGCTGCTGATGAATCTGCCGTATATCAAGCCAAACTTTGGAAAGAATCTGTGGAAGAATCCATGCGGGAAGTTCAGAAAGCTGGAGTACAAGTCTCTTATCCTTCCAAGGAACCTTTTTTGGAGCAGGTCAAATCCATTTATGAGGATATTCGGAGAGAAAATCCCGCATTGGGAAAATTAGTAGACAGGATTCAAAATACTAAATCATGAAGTTGAAGCTGTTTTTAGATCATTTCATCAAAGTTCTGATTGCTGTATTGATGGGATTGATGGTGATCAATGTGACTTGGCAGGTGTTCTCCCGCTATGTTATGGGAGATCCAAGTTCATTTACTGATGAGCTTTCCCGATACATGATGATTTGGCTGGGCTTGGCAGGTGCAGCTTATGTTTCCGGAAAAAACGGACATTTGGCAATTGACCTTGTCCCTGAAAAATTAAAAGGCAAGCAATTGCTCTATTTGCAATTTTTCATTCATGGACTGGTGGTGTTCTTTGGATTGGTGATTATGATTTGGGGAGGAGGAAACCTGGTCTATATCACCCAAATCCTCCAACAAAAGTCCGCTACACTCCAGATACCCTTGAGTTGGATTTATGGAATTGTTCCTATTTCCGGAGTATTGGTGGTCTACTACCATCTTTTTCACATTGTTCAATTAATCAAAAATCAGGAATAAGATGGAGTGGATTAGTATTGCCATTTTGGTATTGAGTTTTATTACCCTTCTGATTTTGGGGGTGCCGGTCGCGTGGAGCTTGGGCTTGTCCAGCTTTTTTACGCTGATCATCACGGTTTCTGCATTGCCTGCTGCTACGACCATTGCCCAACGGATGGCTACCGGATTGGATAGTTTTGCACTTCTGGCCATACCCTTTTTTGTCTTGGCAGGGGAAATCATGAACCGGGGTGGAATTGCGAATCGATTGATTGATTTTGCCAAGGGCCTGACGGGAAGGCTTCCCGGTGGTCTATTGTATGTCAATATCATAGCCGCGATGCTATTTGGAGCCATTGCGGGATCTGCTGCGGCCGCAGCCTCAGCTCTGGGAAGTATATTGGGCAAAAGAATGGATGCAGAAGGCTATCCAAAGACCCTGGGAGCTGCGGTGAATATCACTTCTTCCACCACGGGCTTGATTATTCCTCCCTCCAATGTGTTGATTATTTATTCCTTGGCTAGTGGAGGCGTTTCCATTGCTGCATTGTTTGTGGCTGGATATCTTCCGGGCTTGTTATTAGGCTTGGTGCTTATGGCCTGTGCGGCCATTTTTATCAAAAAAAACAAGCTTCCAAATGGAGACCGAGTAAGTCTAGGCCAATTGGGTAAGTCCTTCTGGAGAGCTTTGCCAAGTCTTTTTCTGTTGATCGTAGTGATTGGAGGAATTGTCATCGGGGTATTTACCGCGACAGAAGCTTCGGCCATTGCGGTAGTTTACACCTTGGTTTTGTCCTTTGCCTATCGGGAGTTAAAACTAAGTGAACTCCCGGCTATCTTGGTAAGATCCTCTGAAACTACCGCGGTGGTTTTACTTTTGATCGGCACTTCGATGAGTATGTCCTGGGTCATGTCCGCCGAGGATATCCCGCAGATGATCAGCGATTTCATGTTGAATGTCAGCGACAACAAATGGGTGATATTGGTCCTGATCAATATCATTTTGCTCGGAGTCGGGGTTTTTATGGACATCACTCCGGCTGTTTTGATCTTTACGCCAATTTTCTTGCCGGTGGTCACCCGGGTAGGAATTGATCCGGTTCACTTTGGAATCATGATGGTGGTCAACCTTTGCATCGGGCTATGTACACCTCCGGTAGGTTCTTTACTGTTTGTGGGCGTATCCATAGCCAAAATCTCCTTGACTCAAGTTATACGGCCTTTGTTACCCTTCTTTTTGGCGATGATTTTGGCTTTGGCCTTGATCATGTTATTCCCGGAAATCACGTTATTCCTTCCGAGATTGTTTGAGTTGATTTAACCGGAGTTCGGATCAAAAAATGAATATAAACAGGCTCTTCTGAATTAATTTGCCCCCAAGAAGAAAGATACTTTTTGGGGGCAATTTTTTAAAGATCAGGTTGAGGAGTCATCCGAAGATAAGGTTTGATGACTCGGTGTCCTTTTGGAAATTTGGACGGGATGTCTTCCGTAGGAATGGCCGGCGCAACAACTACCTCTTCTCCGCGCTTCCAATTGGCAGGTGTCGCCACAGAATAATTAGCTGTGAGCTGGAGAGAATCAATGACCCGCAATAATTCGTCAAAGTTTCTTCCCGTACTGGCAGGGTAGGTAATGATCAGCTTTATTTTTTTATCCGGGCCGATTACAAAAACGGACCGCACGGTAAAATTCTCATTGGAATTCGGATGGATCATGTCATACAAAGCAGAAACTTTTTTGTCATGATCTGCAATAATCGGAAAGTTAACGGCGGTTCCCTGAGTTTCCTGAATATCTCCAAGCCAGCTTTGATGGCTTTCCAAACCATCTACACTCAGGGCAATTACTTTTACATTTCGTTTTGCAAATTCATCTCTCAGCTTGGCTACGGCGCCTAATTCTGTGGTACAAACTGGGGTGAAGTCCGCCGGATGAGAAAATAAAATTCCCCAACTATCCCCAAGAAATTCGTGAAAATGGATAATGCCTTCAGTGGACTCAGCGGTAAAATCCGGTGCAATGTCTCCTAGTCGTAAGCTCATGTGATTAATATTTAAAGTCTATAGAATTTGTAGGGTACAAGTTACGATTGATCTTGGGAATCTTAAACAATTGACCCAAAAATTCATTGTTAAGTAGCAGTAAAATAGAATTTCAACACCTTCTTTATTGAAACTTGGGGATTCCTCAATTCCTCCTGATGCCAATGCTCATGTTCCACTGGAAAAATCACCCTAACCACACGATTTTTTTCCTTTTGCCAATCCTGTTTATTTGACTTTATTCAGGTTTGGCAATCTGATCTCTATAAAAAATCCGTATCTACTTTCAAATTTCAAATGCATATGAAAACCTACTACAATCCTGAAGACCTTAAAAAATTTGGAAGCATCACCGAACTACAGAAAGCCATGGGAGATAAATTTTTCTCCTACTATGCCGAAGTTTTCAAAGAGGGAGCTTTGACCGCACGGGAAAAATCCCTGATTGCTTTGGCGGTGGCCCATGCCATCCAATGTCCCTATTGCATCGACGCATATACCACGGATACCCTTGAAAAGGGCTGCGATGAAGAACAAATGATGGAGGCTGTGCATGTTGCGGCTGCGATCCGAGGGGGGGCTTCCTTAGTCCATGGGACACAAATGATGAATAAAATCAAGGAAATTTCGATGTAATGAAATCCCTAAAAGCTTTAAATCATACCCTTTCCAAGCCTGAGCAGGCCCTTGAAATCCTGGAAGAGCAACATCCGGACGGAAAAAGCTCATTTCAAGACCATCTCCAAACGATAGGGCTTTTTCCCTTAAAACCGACTGAATTGGAAATTTTCCAAATCAATCTGGGCAAAATGTGCAATCAGGTCTGTAAGCATTGCCATGTGGATGCAGGACCCGATCGCAAGGAAATCATGACTCGGGAGACGATGTTGGAATGCTTGAGAGTCATCACCTTCCAATCCAGTATTCATACGGTAGACCTCACCGGAGGAGCACCGGAAATGAATCCGGAGTTTAGATGGTTTGTGAAGGAAATCCGAAATGCGAGACCTGATGTGACGATTATTGTCAGATGTAATCTTACTATTATTCTGGCCAATCCAAAATATCATAATCTGCCTGATTTTTTTAAGGAAAATCAGGTGGAGGTTGTTTCTTCTTTGCCCTATTTTACGGCGATGAAA
Source organism: Cyclobacteriaceae bacterium (assembly GCA_033844545.1). Lineage (GTDB taxonomy): Bacteria > Bacteroidota > Bacteroidia > Cytophagales > Cyclobacteriaceae > Algoriphagus. The sequence continues at coordinate 15,205 of JAJLJS010000027.1, forward strand.
ACCGACTCCCAACGGGGAGACGGGGTGTTTGAGAAATCCATCGAGGCGCTGAGAATGCTGAATCAAGTCGGCTATGGTATAGAAGGTTCGGGCTTAAAATTAAACTTGGTCTACAATCCATCCGGGGCCTTTTTGCCTGGGAGTCAAAGCGAATTGGAAAGTGAATTTAAAAAGAAGCTTTGGGACCGTTTTGGCATTCAATTCAATTCCCTTTTCACCATTACCAACATTCCTATTTCCAGATTTTTGGAGTATTTGATTCGCTCTGGAAATTATGAAGGGTATATGGAAAAACTCATCGCCTCATTTAATCCCAGTGCTGCGGCAGGGGTGATGTGCCGAAATACCATTTCCATCGGCTGGGATGGATGGCTGTATGACTGTGATTTCAACCAGATGCTGGAAATGAAAGTGGAAGAAAAGGCCTCCCAACATATTTCCGAATGGGATAGTCAAGCTTTAACTACCCGAAATATCCGGATCAATAACCATTGCTTTGGCTGTACAGCCGGAGCAGGTTCGAGTTGTGGAGGAGCTACTGCCTGATGAAGGACACAGCCTTGCTTATTTTCCAAAAGAATCCAGAATTGGGGAAAGTAAAAACCCGTTTGGGTGCCACAATCGGAGACGAGAGAGCTTTGCAAATATATCATCAGCTGATTGAAATTACCCTTTCAGCCGCAATTAAGACGCCTTTCGACATTCTGGTATTTTATTCCTCATTTGTTCCTCAGGATGCTCCCTCCAGTTTAATCATCGGGAAAGTCCAAAACGGAAAGGATCTGGGGCAAAAAATGAAAAACGCCTTTCATGAAGTGTTTTCCTCAGGATATCAAAAAGCTCTGATTATCGGAACAGATTGTCCTGAAATTTCGGAAAGTATTTTGAGTCAAGCTGCTCAGGAACTGGATAAGCACGATTTGGTAATTGGGCCGGCTGAGGACGGAGGATATTATCTGCTCGGAATGAATACTCTGCAAATGGAATTATTCGAAGGAATAGAATGGAGCACAGAGTCGGTATTGGAACTGACCTTAGCAAAAGCAGAAAAAATTGGCCTAAGAGTAAGTCTCTTGGAACGCTTAAATGACATAGATACAGAAGAGGACTTACGAAAATTGATTTTAAAAAAACCTGAATATGAGTCAGTATTTGGATACCACCGTTGATGTTTACAAGCAAGCTGCCTTAAAACCGGATGTGGGACTCTGTTGCACCACCACACCCATCTGGCAACTTCCGGGCTTGGAGATTCCCAAGATCATGCAGGAGATGAATTATGGCTGTGGGAGCACAGTTCATCCAAGGGATTTGGTTCACCAGCCGAGGATACTCTATGTGGGGGTCGGCGGGGGAATGGAAGTGCTTCAGTTTGCCTACTTTTCCCGTCAAGCAGAAGGAGTGGTGGGGGTCGATGTGGTAGACGAAATGCTGGAGGCTTGCGATAAAAACCTCTTCGAAGCAGAAAAACTCAATCCTTGGTTTCAGCGGGATTTTGTGAGTCTGAAAAAGGGCAATGCGTTAGAACTGCCTGTGGAGGACAAGACCATCGATGTGGCAGCACAAAATTGCCTCTTTAATATTTTTACCCAAGAGGACCTTCAGAAGGCGCTGAAGGAAATGTACCGGGTATTGAAACCACACGGAAGACTGGTCCTGAGCGATCCGATTTCAGAGGACCCAATTCCCGACCAACTCCGCAATGATCCCAAACTTAGAGCTTTGTGCTTGAGCGGCTCTCTGACTCTTAAGGAATACCTTAAAATGATCACAGATGCCGGATTTGGTACGGTAGAAGTAAGAGCAAAACGGCCCTATCGTGTTTTGGCTCCGGGTCAATATGACACTGAAAAGTTGATTTTTCTGGAATCCGTGGAAATCTGCGCGATAAAAGATCCTATGCCTGCTGATGGACCTTGTATTTTCACCGGGAAAACTGCGATTTATTTTGGTCAAGAGGAATATTTTGATGACCGGGCAGGGCATGTACTCCTTCAAAACCAACCCTTGGCAGTATGTGACAAAACTGCAAATGCACTGGCTTCCCTAAACCGTTCCGATATTTTCATTTCAAGTTCGACCTATTTCTACGACGGAGGAGGCTGCTGCTAAGATGAAATTAATGCTTGCTTTCCTTTTTAGCCTTTGTCTTTTGGCAGAGCGTTCCTTTTCCCAGGAGAAGACTGAAACTCTGCGCTATGAAATAGTGGTATTGGGATTGAAAATAGGAGAGCTGGTAGCGGAAAAGGGACCTGAAGTCAATAATTCCCAAACCTACCGGGTGGAAAGCTTTGTGAAGTTTTGGTTTTTCGGGAATGTGGATTTACGTTTTTTGACTGTTTCCCATTTCCAAAATGAAAGAATTGTTCGTACCAAATCAGAATCCAAAACCAATCGGGGAGATTACCTCTCCACTGTCCAATGGACCGGTAACCTGTACGAGGTGGATGCCAATACCTATAAATTTGAAAACCAAAAGCCGATCCAAGGTCCCTTAACATGGTGTAGTACCAAACTCTTCTTTCAGCAACCCAGTCATGAGGATATTTTCCTCTCAGAGGTCTATGGATTATCCCAAAAAATCATTCAAGTAGAGCCTGAGGTCTACGAAATCAAAATTGATGGAAATACCAATCGCTATTTCTATAAATCCGGAATACTGGAAAAGATCGTAATTGAAAATCCAATCAAAAATTACCAAGTCCGAAGATTGCGATGAAGGAGCGTCTCAGAATTTCTGTCATTATTCCTGTTTGGAATGAGGCTCAAAATCTAAAAGAGCTCATTCCGTTTATCCAGCAGAATGGTGGAGATTTTTTGGAAGATCTAATTGTAGTAGACGGCGGAAGTATAGATGGAAGTATTCAAGTAGCAGAAGATCTTGGAGCCCAAGTATTTAAATTGGACGAGGCCTCCCGAGCAAAGCAAATGAATTTTGGGGCCGATCAGTCAAAAGGAAATACCCTTTATTTTGTCCATGCGGACACCAGACCACTTCCCAGTTTTGCCATGGATATCCAAAAAGCCAGGCTAAAAGGGTTTCGGGCAGGTTGCTATCGATATTACTTTGATTCATCGAATTTGTTGCTGAAAATCAATGGCTGGATGACCAGATTCAATGGGCTTTTTTCGGGTGGAGGGGATCAGACTCTATTTATTTCAGCCAAATTTTTCAAGGAATTGGGAGGCTTTGATCCGCACTTTTGCCTGATGGAGGATTTCGATTTGGTCAGAAAAATCAAAAAAAGAACTTCCTTTTATATCATTCCCAAATCGATTAAAGTTTCCGCCAGGAAATACCAGAAAAACTCCTGGCTGAGAGTCCAGCTGGTAAATCTCTGGGTTTTTGTCAAATTTCATCTGAACACCTCCCCACAGGAATTGAAGTCCATTTACCAAAAATACCTGATCCATGACTGAAGGGGCGTTCCAGTTGAATGGAATTCAGCAAGTCGGGATAGGGGTAAAAGACCTTGAAGTTTCCTGGAAATGGTATCGAAAGGCCTTCGGAATGGATGTGCCGATTTTTCAGGACAAAGCAGAGGCGACTTTGATGAAGCAATACACCGGTGGAAAAGTTTTTTCCAGACATGCCGTTCTGGCGATGAATATGCAAGGGGGCGGTGGGTTTGAGATTTGGCAATTTACTAATCGTATACCTCAAGCTCCGGAAAAAACCGTCCAATGGGGTGATTTGGGGGTTTTTGCTGTGAAAATCCGATCTCGGGACCTGAATAAATCCATAAAATGGCTAAAGGAATGTGGAGCCAATTTGCTGACTTCCATCAAGACGCATCCCGATGGAAAAGCAAGTTTTTTTATCCGAGATCCCTTTGGGAATATTTTTGAAATCTGCGAATGCAGTTCCTGGTTTTCCTCCGGAAATCATCTTCACGGAGGAGTGAAGGGAGTCTGTATAGGAGTGACTGACCTGGAAAAATCACGATTTCTTTATGAAGAAATTCTCGGATTTAAAACCAAGGTATTTCAGGAAGATGCCTATCACCAAGCTTGGGAAAAGCAAAAGATAAATTCCCAAAGGAGGCTCTTAAGCATGGAAGGAAAAAACCCCGGTGCGTTTGGTGCTTTACTTTGTTCTGCTCAAATCGAATTGGTGCAGGTAAAAGGAAGTCGAGCTCAAAGGATTTTCAAGGATAGATTTTGGGGCGATTTGGGTTTTATTCATTGTTGTTTGGATGTGAATGGAATGGCTAACCTTCGGGCTTGGGCTGAAAAGATGGGATTTCCATTTACCGTGGATAGTGAGAATAGTTTTGATATGGGAAAGGCTGCAGGGCATTTTTGTTATCTGGAAGACCCGGATGGCACCTTGATCGAAATGGTGGAAACGCACAAAGTCCCGATTCTGGAAAAGTTTGGACTCTTTCTTAATTTAAAATCCAGGAATCCCAAAAAGAATCTTCCGGGATTCCTGATTAAAATGATGGCTTTAAACCGAGTCAGGGATTAATTCCGGATATTTTTTCTGCCAAATTCATCAATCGATTGGCATAGCCGGATTCATTGTCATACCAGCCTACCACCTTTACCAGATTTCCCTTGGAAGAAGTTAATTCCTCATCCAGAATGCAGGAGTGGGGATTTCCGATGATATCCATGGAAACTATAGGATCAGATTCTACCTGGAGATATCCATTCATTTCTGATTTTTCTGCAGTTTTGAAGGCTTGATTGACCTCTTCAGCGCTAACTTCCCTGCTAAGTTCTACAATCAAGTCGGTGAGGGACCCGTCCGGCACTGGCACTCTCATCGCTGAGGCTTCGATCCTTCCTTCCAATTCAGGCAACACCCTATCCAATGCCTTTCCTGCATTGGTGGTAGTGGGGATGATTGAATAGGCTGCTGCTCTGGCCCGCCTCAGATCTCTATGGGGAGCATCGTGGAGATTTTGGTCATTGGTATACGAATGCACTGTCGAGGCATAGCCTTTCACTACTCCGAAATTCTCATGTAGAATCTTGATCATCGGAGCGAGGCAATTGGTAGTACAGGAAGCATTGGAAATAATTCGTTCATTGCCTTGCAAAATGGACTCATTCACCCCCAAAACGACCATTGGAATGCTATCATCCACCACAGGAGCAGATATAATCACCTTTTGAGCTCCGGCCTTGAGGTGCTTTTCGGCTCCTTCCCGGTGGGTGAACCTTCCCGTACACTCCAAGACAATGTCTATATTCAAT
>JAJLJS010000028.1:0-7221 GCA_033844545.1 Cyclobacteriaceae bacterium
GAATCAAAAAAATCGAAAAAGTAGCAGCCCAGTATCGCCGTCTTTTTAATATCCAACCAGAAAACAAACCTGCTGATCCTTGGGCCACAGGATTACTTTTGGCTTATGCCTATCCGGAACGGATTGCAGCAGCAAGGCCCGGAAACAATGCCCAATTCCAGCTCTCCAATGGGAAAATAGCCCAAATTGGACATCGTGACGACCTTGCGCATGAGTCTTGGTTGGCCGTTGCACATGTGGATGCCAGAGAAGGCATGGGAAAAATCTGGCTGGCAGCACCCTTAAATCCCAAGGACTTGGCACCGATGCTGAAAACCAAGGAGGTATTGGAATGGGATCGAAAAAAAGGAGGATTAATTGCTCAAACCGAAATAAGAATTGGAGCAATTCTGTTAGGAAGTAGACCTTTGAAATCCTTTGACAAAACTCTTGCAAAAAAGGCCATTCTGGATGCAATTCAAGAAGAAGGGGAATTTCTGTTGAATTGGAATGATGAGGTAATACAACTTTTGAATCGAGTGCAATCTTTGAAAGCTTGGAATCCGGATCAATCCTGGCCGGATTGGACTATAAAATCTCTCTGTGAACATTCTCCGGAATGGTTGGAACCCTACCTCGAGAATATTTCCAAAAATGAGGATTTGAAGAAATTAGATGTGAGTAAGCTAATTTTTCACATTCTTTCCTTTGAACAGCAACAACTCCTCTCACAATTGGCCCCAGAGAAAATCCAGGTTCCTTCCGGGAGTTGGATCCAAATTGAATACAAGGCCCATGGAGAAACACCCCTGCTTTCGGTGAGGCTTCAAGAACTATTTGGCATGCTGGAAACTCCGAAAGTCAATCAAGGAAAAAAATCTCTTTTGGTGGAAATGCTTTCTCCGGGATTTAAGCCGGTACAGCTTACCCAGGACCTAAAAAGCTTTTGGGCAAATGGCTATTTCGAAGTGAAAAAGGAATTAAAGCGAAAATATCCCAAGCATGAGTGGCCGGAAAATCCCAAAGAAGCAGAAGCGGTTCGCGGGGTTAAGAAGAAAGCTTGATTTCTAAATGATCAAGATAATCCAACAGTTGAAGGAATGAGGCGATCGTAAATGGAGTCATTTCATTCCGTTTCACCAGCTCAAGGTATGCCTGTTTGACGGTAGGATAGTCGGATGGATTATAAAGTTTGGCTAAAACTGCCCCTCTAAAAATGTTGTAAGCGGACTGATGGTTGTGATATAGGTCTTCCTTACAATTGGCATAATACCCTTCGATGACTATTGGCTTACTCATTTGATCCATCCAATCAAACCCATAATTCAAGAAAAACTCCTCTCCGGCTTGGATTGATTGGGTGAGTTCCCTCTCAGATTTAACTGAAAACTTACGCGGAAATTTTTCCGAGATCTCGTCCAGGTTTTTGATCAAGGTGATAGATCTTTCAAAGTAATCTGAAATGGTTGGGAGAAATTTTTGAATCAAATCTTCCACTGCATTGATTCTAATTCCAATTCGGTATTCCAAAAAATTTTCTTCAGGAAACCGATGAAAATCAATCAGGATAATCTGCTGCCCTTCTTGAAAATTTTTAAAAAAGGACATTTTAGCCAGATTGAATCTGAACCCGTTTCTTACAAAAAACTTATTGTGAAGCCCTATGACATTTAATCTGTTCATCTATTCAATAAAGTGCAAAATTTGAAAAAAAGTTTGCCTTTGTTTAGTCAAATAATTCTTTCATTTCCTTGAACATTGGTTCCACTTCAGTTTTTTTGATTTCTAATATCCCCTGATCCTCAGGATTATGGAGATAATGGTTCCAATGTTTTTCTGCTTTTTTTATCGTTCTGGGAGTAATTTCAAATTCTATGCCGTCTAAGTAATCCTTTGCCAGTGCGGAGGCTTTAAAACTTCCAAATAGGTATACTCTAAAGATATCAACAAATCGATTACTCAAATCAAATTCCTCCAATATCTGAACGAAGGCACCTTGGACCGACTTGTTTTTCCTGTCGAATATTTTTTCGAAAATCACATCCAGAGATTCATTATTCCAGGAAGTTTTTGACAAAGCTCTACAAGCCAAATAAGCTATTTCCCAATCCTCCCCTTTGACCAATTCGATCAATTTGTTTTTGGCCTCCTCGTCGGCAATTGCTCCTAACTTATCTGCAAAATGGTAAGCATCGGCTTCTTTGGGATCGGTAATTTTGTGGAATAAGTAGGTTATTTCTTCCTGCATGATTTTTTGGATTTCTTTGTACAAAGGTAGGCTGAAATCCTTCCCGAATAATGCACATTCCACAATCTGAAAAAATTACTGTTGAATTTTCCAAAAAGCTGATTTTTTGGGCTCTGGAATCCGGCCTCGAGATAATCTATGTCCAGGAAAAACACCAATTGGTAATCTATTCAAACTCAGAATGGATCGCAAAAATGTATCTTTCCTGGCTTTATGAATGGAATCCAAAATTGGGTTTACAAAAAAATCCGGATTCTCATTTTTCCTTGGCCATGGTCAAGGCCGGTCAAGCTTGTGTGGGCTATTTCCACCAGGGAAACATGGAAGACCACAAGGTTTTTCGGGCGTATATGGTTCGGCAAAAGCAAGGAAAATCTCAAATCAAGTATCTGAAAACCAAAGGAAAATCCAGAGCAGGCTCAAGGATAAGACTGGCTGAGACAGAGAGGTTTTTTGAGGAGATCAATGAGAGATTCCAAAGCTACCAGGATTATCCGATTGATTTTTGGGGAATAAGCTGCAGCAAAACCCTTTGGCCCTATTTATTCTCTTCCCCTACCCCTCCTCCTTTTTCATCAGACTCGGCCAGTTTAATCGAACTGCCTTTCCATGTGTCCAAAGCTTCTTTTGAAGAATTGGAAGAGGCCGGGAAATTGGTGTCCGAATTTCATTTGTTGCTTACCGAGAAGGGAAAAAGTATGACAGATACATTCAGGACATCTTTCGGTGAGGAAGATGAATATTGGTAAAAAAATACCTTTGGCCGGAAAATCCCGACCAAAGGCTGGAGTTAGTGGTTTTATGAGAATTATTCACTTACAGAACCTGCGCTAGGGAAATGATTGGAAATCATCGCCAGGGTTTCGTGGGCCATCTTGACATTGTATTCATAGGCAAGGCTCTTGTAGTTTACCAAGTCTACAATGGTACCGATAAAACAAAGTCCCACGGTAAGGATATACAGGATTCCCAAGCCAACTTGCCCCAAGATAAATCGGTGCAAACCGGCAAATCCAAAGAACCCGATCAAGGTCAGAATCAATATCATCTGAGAGTCTTTTCTTCTTGCGCGGTAAACCTGTGCAAAAAGAGAAGCCTGATCTTCGTCCATATTTTTCATCAGCCCCTGGATATAGCCCAATTCCATGCCTTCTAATTCAGGGAGATGTCTCAATACATTAGCCATAAGTGTGTGTTGTTTTTAGGTGTTTGATTAAAGTCCAAATTCGGTGAAAGATTACTCCAAAAGCCAGCATTGCCAGCGGGTGCATGGACCAAGAGGCTTGAATTTCACCTTTGGCCAGCAAATTCATCGCTCTCCCCAATCCGCATCCCGGGCACCAGGCAAATCCCAAATTATCCAAAGGACAAAGACTGAAATGATTGCCGGCATCTGGATTGATCGTCAGAATGGCGATAATACTCCCGATCCAGAAAATCAATTCCAATGGAATCTGCTGAAGCCAGTGAAGTTTATCTTTCATGTCTGGGAAAGTACGAAAAAGGTGCCATCTCACAAATTCGGCCTCTGGGGCTCATTAGAGCCTGTTTGTGTTTTTTTCTGGATGATTATTGGACAAAAAAGTGTCCGAATGTGTACATGAATTTACATTCTTATCCAGCTTTTCACAAAAAAGGAGTCCATTCCCCAAGCCTTTTTCCAGTCATTTTGTATTTTGGGCGCAAGTAAAACCCCTATGCGAAAATTCACCCTAGTTCAAATTATTTTTTCAATTCTCAGTACCTATTCAGTCACAGCTCAAGGAAGTTTTGATCTGTGGACCGTCGATACTCAAGGTAAAGGTGGAAGTCTTCAGATCCTATCCAACACAGCCAAGCCTCTGACTAATCGCACGGAATACGACAATCAGCCCAATTTCATCAACGACCAAGAATTGGTCTTTTCGGCGGCCGATGAAAAGGGAAATCATGACATCATTCTGTATAGCTTCCGGACAGGCAATTTTACCAACTTTTCCAAAACTGGTGACAGAAGTGAATTTTCCCCTGCTTTGACAGATTGCGAACAATATATTTCTGCCGTAGTGGTAGAGCCAGACGGTGCCCAAAGACTTTGGCTCTATCCTATCTCGGGTGAGCCGGCAGAATTGCTCTATGACGATATTGCTCCAGTTGGCTATTACGACTGGTATGATAACAAAGCCGCCATGTTTGTTTTAGGCGACCCGAATAAATTGATTTATGCCCATGGGAAAGGCAATCTGGAAGAAATATGTTCTTGGGTTGGAAGAAGTGTAAAAAGAAGGCCTAAAAGTGCCGAGATTTCTTTTCTGGATTTGAATGATCAAAAAACCAAAGAAGTAAAAAATGAAATTTCCATTTCTTCCCATGACTTTAAAAGAAAGAAAAATCATTCCTATGGATATACTATTCCCGGTTCACAGGATTTTATCTGGATCGATAAAAACCATTTGCTGATGGCTTCAGAGGATGAGTTTTTTATCCGAAAAGCCACAGACTCTGCCTGGAAATCCTTGGGAAAAATCTCTTCCACCACTCATCAAAACATCAGTAGAATGGCTTATAGCCCAGAACTGAACAAACTTGTTTTTGTGATGCAACGCAATTAAACCCAAACCTATGAATAAGAATTTCAAAAATGCCATTGCCTTTGCGGCTTTGATTCTAGCCTACCATTCAGTTCTTGCTCAGATCGAGGACAAAAGAGGAATTGTGGCCAAAAATGCCGAATTGACCAAAGTTCAGGATGGTTTTAGTTTTACCGAAGGCCCTGCCATAAATCGTCAGGGAGATGTTTTCTTTACCGACCAGCCCAATGATAAAATCTATCGATGGAATGCCAACAGCAATCAAATTACCCTTTTCAAAGAGGGTACCGGAAGATCCAATGGCATGTACTTCCAGCTAGACGGGAAACTTATTACTGCAGCAGATTTGAACAATGAGCTATGGGAAATCGATCCTGCTACTGGGAAGGAAACGGTATTAGTTTCTTCATTTCGGGGGAAAAAGCTCAATGGTCCCAATGACGTTTGGGTTAGGCCAAAAGGTGGCTTGTATTTCACGGATCCCCTGTATCCCAGAGATTATTGGGAAGGCATCCGAGGTAAAGAATCCGAACAGGACGGAAGACATGTCTATTTCCTTTCTCAGGATCGGACCGAACTTTTCCGTGTTGCCGAAGACTTGGTGCAGCCCAATGGAATCATCGGAACTCCCGATGGGAAATATTTGTATGTCGCCGATATCAACGATAAAAAAACCTGGAAATATGAAATTCAGGAAGATGGGTATTTGGTGAATAAGACCTTGTTTTGCGAAATGGGGTCAGATGGAATGACGATCGATGACCGTGGAAATGTGTACCTCACGGGGAAAGGGGTAACAGTTTTTGATAAAAACGGTCAGCAAATCGCCCATATTCCTGTGCCAGAAAACTGGACTGCAAATGTAAGCTTTGGCGCTTTGGACCGAAGAACCCTGTTTATCACGGCAATGGGTTCAGTCTATACCTTAAAAATGAAAGCTAGAGGAGTTTGGTAAGAAGCAGGAAGACCGAAGACGGGAGAAGAAAGTATTTTTCTTCCGTCTTCAATCTTCTACCTTAATTTTAACAATTCCCCTCCAGGTCACAACTTCCACCATCAGTTCCAGGTGTGATCTCCAAAACAGAATTATTTTTAGCGAATTCGGTCCATGCTTTTTCCAAAGTCCCCTCAAAAACCTCATCGGGTTGTGCTCCTGAGATTCCAAACTTCCGATCCAAAACAAAGAATGGAACTCCCCTTACTCCGATAAGCCTGGACTCATAGATATCTTGATCTACAGCACTTTCCAGGGAGTTTGATTCTAGTGTCAGTTTAATTTTATTTTCCTCAAGTCCAAGTTCTTTACCAAGAGAAACCAGGGTATCTAAATCGTCCACGTTTTTTCCCTCAGAAAAGTAAGCTCTCAGAAGCCTTTCCTTCATTTCATCCTGGAGATTCAACTCTTTAGCTAAATGAATCATCTGATGGGCACGCTTGGTATTGGCTACCACAGCTTTTTCAAAATCAAAATCCAAACCTTCCGCTTTGGCCATTTCCACGACTTGGGAAGTGATTTGTCGGGTTTGATCCATCGACCAGCCTTTGGATTGGGCAAGATGCTCCAATGTATTCAGATTGGGGTTGGTCTGCTGATCCGGATTTAGCTGATAGCTTTTCCATTCTACCTGGATTTGTTCCTTGAAGGGAAATTTCTCCAATGCTTTTTCCAATTTCCTCTTTCCGATGTAGCAGAAAGGACAAACCACATCAGACCAAATTTCGATTTTCATAGATATTAAACTTTTATTTAATGGGTCTTCCATTCAGGGATAAGTTCTTTCCCTGCTGGATTTCCTGACATTTTTTATTTACTTAAAAGACAAATCAGAAAATGCCCGAAAGAGTTCATTGCCTGTGAAAACCAAAGAATGCCCTTCCTGTGCCATGGAAATAGATTCCAAAGCCAAGATTTGTCCCATCTGTCAATTTGAATTTCCAAGGCGAAGTCCCTGGATTACTTGGATGGCAATCTTTCTGGTGATTATCTGGCTACTTTCCTATGTGATCTAATAAACCAATTGGCTTATGAACAAGCGTTCTTTTCTAAAATACCTTACCGCACTGGGAGTTGGAGGCTCTTTGTTTCCATCAAAAGCAAGTGCTTTTTCCTTTGATCAATTGGATTGGGAGGCTGAGGATATTTGGGATCAAATCCGTGCGGGGTACCGAATCAAACAGGATTATCTCAATTTCGAAAACGGATATTATTGCTTTTTGCCTGAGGAGCTTTTGGAAAAATATATTTCCCACATCCGGGAAGTGAATTACCAAGCCTCCTATTACATGAGAGGAGTTCAGGTGGCAAATAAAGCCAAATCGGCGGCTGCTTTGGCTGCATTGGTGGGGGCCGATCCGGAAGAGGTGGTTTTAACCCGAAATACCACGGAATCCTTGGATTTGATCATTTCGGGTTTCCCATGGAGC
>JAJLJS010000029.1:0-7131 GCA_033844545.1 Cyclobacteriaceae bacterium
GTCAAATTGAGAATTACACGACTAAAATCCTCCGTGTTCAATGGGATTTTAGGAAGCTTTTCATCCAAATCCAAGACAATGTCCACATTGATCGGGTTCTTATTGGCACGCATGCCATGGAAGGAAAGGTTCACGTATTCCTTGATCACTTCATTCAGATCTGCAGGCTCCAGGGTACCGGATCCACCTCGGGAATGCATCAGCATGGATTTGACGATATTGTCCGCCCTTCCTCCGTGGTGGCGGATTTTTTCCAGGTTGACCCGAATGTCTGCCAATAGATCTTCGATGTTTTCCTTGGCTTCCGAATCCTCCATTTTCTCAAGCTCTTCCCCGATCTCATCCAAAAATTCCATACTCAATCCGGAAAAGTTATTGACAAAATTCAAAGGGTTTTTGATTTCATGGGCAATTCCGGCTGTCAGCTGCCCCAATGAGGCCAGTTTTTCCTGTTGGATCAACTGAGCTTGAGTGGACTTGAGATTTTCATGGGCTGCCTCCAGCTTGGTATAGGCTTTTTCGATTTCCCGAGCTTGTTCCAATTCCCTTTCCCGAGCTTTTTCCTGTTCCGCCTTGATGGTTTGGTTTTTCTGATATTGATGTACGGGGTAGATCAGGGATAGGAACAATAAGGTGTAAATCAAAAATGCCCACCAGGTACGGTACCAAGGAGGCAAAACCGTAAAAGAAAAACTGATGGGCTCGGTCCAGTTGCTTGCCTCTCCTTCGCTTGGCCCTGTAAACCGTGCTTTGACCCAAAAGGTATATTCTCCCTCCTGAATGTTACCAAAAGTAGCACTTGTCTTTTTCAGGATCGGGCTCCATTCCTCATCATAGCCTTCCAATTTGTATTGGTATTCGACCAAAAATGGCTTGGCCAACTCATTGGTTCCGTAGTCAATGTTGATGTGGTTATGCTTGTACGGTAAAATCAAATTTTGGGGAATCGGAAAAAACGGGCTTACTCCGGAGTATTCTACGCCTTTAAATCTGTCTTGGAGGATTTCTCTCTCCTCGGGATTTAAAGACCTGCCCAGGGAGGTCACTTCTTCCCAAAGTTGAAGAGAGTCGTTGGTGTTCGGATTGAGACTGTTCCAGGGGATCACTTCTTCGTTGATCCGAAGTTGTCTTAAAAATACCTTTGGTGGGGTTTGATTTCTGACCAATGCCTGGTAATCAAATCGAACCAAAGCAGTCTTGTTGCTTCCGGTTCCTGCCCAAAGAATTCCATTTCGGTCTTGATACATTCCATTTTGTCCATCGGTAAGATCTTTGACCGGATAACCCGTATTGGAATTGAAAATTTCGATGTTTTTGAGTTCGGTGAATTCCTCCCCTTCTTTGGGACCGTCAAAAAAGGCGATTCCGAGATTAGTACCTACGGCAACTTTCCCTTTTTCCATCGGCACGATCTGAAGGATCACCTGGTCTGGAAGTCCATCTTCTGTACTGAAATTTTGAAAAAGTTCGATCACATTTGTATTTCCTTCAGCTGCGAGAGATTTGACTTTTTGAGGCAAAAAACTAATGCCTTTTAAAGTACCCACCCATAGATTTTCGGCAGGGTCTAGAATCACCTGAATTACTGCATTATCGGCCAGACCCTGCTGAGTAGTCAGTTGGGTAAATTTTTTGCCGTCAAAATGATTCAATCCCCCATCCACTGTTGCAATCCAAAGACTTCCGTCTTTTTCTGCTTGGATACTCAAGACGACATACCCTGCCAATCCTTGGTCAGGGGTGAACTGTGTAAATGATTTCCCGTCAAATTTTGCGAGGCCATTTTCAGTGCCAAACCAGAGATTGCCAAATGGATCTTCTTCGATGGCATACACTTCATTGGAATTCAATCCCTGTCCGGAGGTGTATGTGGTCATGGATTTCCCGTCAAACTTGCTTAGTCCTCCTCCTGTTCCAAACCAAATGTCCCCTTTTTGATCCTGAATCATGGCGTAAACAATATCTCCTGCCAGCCCTTGAGAAAGAGAATAGGTCGTAAAGCCCTTACCGTCAAACTTACTCACCCCCCCTCCGGAAGTTCCAAACCAAAGATTTCCCTGATTGTCCTCCATGGAGCTCATGACGATATTTGCTCCTAGGCCCTGATTGACCGTAAAACTGGTAAACGAACTTCCATCAAACCGACTTACACCACCGCCATCGGTACAAAACCAGATTTTCCCCGAATCATCCAAAACAATATCAATGACACTGTTTGCAGAAATTCCTTGCTCACGGGTATAGCTGGTGAAGTTTTTTCCATCATATCGGCTTGCTCCGTGTTCTGTACCAAACCAAATGTGTCCGTTTCTATCTTCCCGAATAGATCGGACTATATTGTCTGCCAATCCATCCTGAAGGGTGAAATTTTGAAATCGGGTCCCGTCAAACCGGCTTATTCCGTCACCGATTGTTCCAATCCATAAAGCTCCGTCAGAGGAGACACCAAAACTTCGGACGCGATTTCCGGCCAAACCATCGGCTTCCGTGTATGTGGTGAAGTCGGATCCGTCATACATGCTCATGCCTCCTCCGTTGGTTCCAAAAAACAAGTTGCCTTTTTGGTCTTTGCCGATTGCCATCACAAAATCGTCAGCCAGACCATCTTCGGCGGTGAAATTGAAAAACTCTTTCCCGTCAAATTTGATGACTCCTCCTCCTCCCGTGGCCATCCAGATGTTGCCAAGGGCATCTTCTGTAATTCCAAAAATCACATCGTTGACCAAGCCGTTTTCCAGGGTATAATTGGTGAAACTATGCCCATCAAAGCTACTGACTCCGGTAAGCGTGCCAAACCAAAGGTGTCCGGAACTGTCCTCCCAAATGCTTCGAACAGTATTTCCGACCAGTCCTTGAGCCGTTGTGAAATTGGTAAATCCGGAGCCATCATACCGGCTGACTCCTCCGCCGTTGGTTCCAAACCATAAATGTCCCCTTCGGTCCAATACCGCACAATTTACCCCGTCCAAGGCCAATCCATCATCGGAGGTAAAGGATTTGAATTGAGACACTCCCCCTTCTCCCAACAAATAAGGCTGGCCCTCTGAATTTTTGATTACTGAACCATTTGCATTCCTCAAGACCAGCAAATCCTGTATTTTCGGAGCATTAAGGTTTAGGCTGATTCGTTCACCTGATTCATTGGTATAGGTAAAAACACCTCCATCTTTGGAGGGAATGGGCACTATTCTAGGAGCCGGAGAATCCGACAGCTCAATTTTCCGAGGCTGTAAGGTGTCAGGTAGGCTGGATAAAAGGATGACTTCGGAGGATTGGAGTTCACCTTCAGCTGAGGGAATGGGCGCCTTTTCTCCTGGATTACATGAAAAAAGAATAAGTGAAAATCCAAAATACCGGAGTAAACTTTTCATGAACGTAGGTTCCAAAGATTGTCCTGAAAAAGCCACTGGATTTCAGCTTAATCAGATTTTTCGAAAAAGATAGCCAATTTATACAGGATAAAAAATGCTTTTGGCACCTCCTGTGAATCAAAAAAGTAAAGCCGCTGGTCAAGACAGTCCAGCGGCTTCTAAAATTTGTACCCATGGGAAGATTTACTGCCCTACCAAGAAAATGGCATTGCTGAGGACGAGTTTGCCGGATTCCCAAAATCCCCTGAATATGGGGTTATCCACAAAATAGACCAGCTGGCCCCGGCCTTGTCTTTCCGCTCCGATGGCTAATGACTGGCCCATTTTGGACTTAATCTTGTAGCCAATATAGCCGGTTCGGTAGGCATCATTTCCGGAAATAATTCCCGCATTGACTCCTTCGGTCAGGTAAGCAAATCGGTTGGAGTTGTTTTTAAGGGTATAGAACTTTCCTCCGGTTCCATAACCAAGGGGATGCGTTTGATCCATTTTTACTTCATAGATGGCTCCTTCCACGCCCGTGGAAATGTTGATTCGCTCTCCTTCCGTATAGGGCTCCAATCGTTCTTGCTTGGCCAGCTCCTGAGCTGACTTTTCAGCGGCCTTTTTCTCCTCCTCAGTGTCGAAAGTCTTCAATCCGAAGCCTTCTTTATTGGCAAACAGATTAAGCGCTGCATCCATGGCAATCAGTTTTCCCCCGGATTTTACCCAGTCCATCAGTTTGGATTGGGCATTTCCATTGATTGCTGAGCCAAAGGTGGAAGGAAGGATAATCACATCATATTTGCTCAAATCAAAACTCCCCAAAGAACTGGCTTCTAATGTGCTGAGTGGGTAATTCAACTCTTTTTCGAAGAAGTGCCAAACTTCCCCAAAACTCAAGGAAGAGGTGCCGGCTCCGCCCACCAAGGCCACTTTGGGAGCCAGAATGGTCCGGATATTCGGGGATCCAAAGTCCTTTCCTTTGTCCATATATCCAGTCTGAGTGGTGGCCAAAGTCACTCCAAATTTATTGGCAGTATCGACGACTTTTTTATCAAAATCCCCCACATATTCATTCCCGCCTTTTGTGATGATCAAGGAGCCAGCCGGGAAGCTTTTTCCTTCAACCTCAAAAGGGAACTCTGCATATTTCACTCGGATCTTTTGAGTCAAAAGTGCCGCCAAAAAAGCAGCATCCCGCGTTCCTTTCCAATGGACTAAATAGGCAACAGGGGTAGCCCCGGTCACATTGGGTGTGAAAGTAGGTTTTTGGTAGGCTTCCGCAGGATCCAATCTGCTTTCAAGGGCATAGGCCTTCAGTCCATAAGCATAAGGCATAGACCAGCTGGTGATATCGTAGGTAATGGAGTCGTTTAAAACGGGATTGGGTTCGAAAAACACCTGTGCCAAGACGGATTTGGGCTGATAGGCGCTGATGACAATATCCTGGTCTGTGGTAGAAAATGTCACACCGGATTTTCCACTTTGGTAGTCAAATCCTTTTAGACCGGATTTTGAGCCGGCTTTTCCATATCGAATTCCGTTTTTGTCCAAAAGCTCCAGCAATTTGGCCACCTGAGCGGAGTTGCTTTCTCCCTTAATGACAAAGCTCTTGTATTTTCCTTTCGGATTATTGGAATTGGTTTTGAAGAAATTAGCATATTCATCCAAAAGCTTTTTGGCATTCTGACTGGTCACTTCTGCCGCTGACATGGCAGCGGTGTAATGCCCTTCAATTCGGTAGCTCAACGTGACGGTGTCACCCACAGCATTAAATCCACCCCGTCCTGCCTGGCCTCCTCCGCCTTGTTCAATCGTCATCCCGATGGCACCATTGTACATGGGATACGTGTCTCCGTAAGAGGGATAAAGGAGATCGAAGCGCTCTTTGGTAAAGTAAAACCGGCCCATTTGGTCAAAATACTTGGCGGTATTTCTTCCAAAAATATCCTGAAATTCATGCTGCCAAGCAGTCAGCTGCTCGTGCAAAGGCTCTGCGGCTGGTGCCATATAGAATGGCTGATTGATTCCTTGCTCGTGAAAGTCCAGGTGTAGCTGAGGCATCCACTGCTGGTAGATTTTCAAGCGTTGCTGGGATTCCACTTGGACTTGCCAAGCCCAGTCTCTATTCAAGTCAAAAAGATAGTGATTTGCTCTGCCCCCCGGCCATGGCTCATTATGCTCCATAGACTGCAGGTCTGGCTGAAGAATAGTGTTCATTTTTTGATTGTACCAATTGGCATAACGGTCTCTACCATCCGGGTTGATACAAGGATCGATGATCACCACCTGATTTTTCAGCCATTCCTGAGATTTTGAATTATTCGGATCTGCCAAGGTGTGGAATGTTGAAATCGCGGCTTCCATTCCCACGGATTCATTGCCGTGAACATTGAAAGACATCCAGTTGATCGGAATTTCTGTACTGGGGATACCTTCCATCAAGCCTGCTCTTTTCAGGTTGTCCGTGCGGATTTGCTCCAAACGGGCCATGTTTTCCGGGCTGGACAAAATGGCAATAATCAGGGGGCGCTTCTCATTGGTCTCTCCATATTGGATCAGTTGGATATTGGGGTTAGATGCGGCGACATGTTCAAAATAGTCAACCATCCGGTGGTGTGGAGTGAATCGATCCCCAGGCTTGTAGCCTAGAAATTGCTCCGGGGTTTGGATTTGGGCGATGGAACCCAAGGATGTAAGAATCAGAAAAGCACTTAACAGTAAAATCTTTTTCATAGGGTATGTTAATTCTGAATCGGAAGTTAATGGGTTTTCTACGAAGCGGAAAAACCGATAAGATAAAAACCAGAATTTGAACCCTAAAAAAGGCATCTGCTGAGATGCCTTTTGGTTGATTAGAGCAGATTCAAGGGACCGCAGTCACCTTGACTTCTATATTCCCGCGGGTTGCTTTGGAGTACGGGCAAACTTCATGGGCTTTGTTGACAAGCTCTTGCGCATGGGCCAGAGATTCTGCATGAGGAATTCTGACTTCAATATCCACCGCCAGACCAAAACTGTTTGGTCCATAATGACCCAGGTGTACTTTGGCTTTGATTTCCGAATCCCGAAGACTTGTCTTTCCTGCTACCGATCCCAGGGCTCCTCCAAAACATGCCGCATATCCTGCCGCAAAAAGTTGTTCAGGATTGGTGTGCGCACTGTCTCCTCCGATTTCTTTGGGCATAGAAACCGGGAAATCCAACTTTCCGTCGTCAGTTTTAACATGTCCTTTTCTTCCGCCGGTATTGATCGCTACCGCGGTGTAATCCACAATAAGTTTTTCCATCTTACTTTTTAAGGGTGTTCAGTTTTTCCAAAAAAGAGTCCGAAACAGGTAAAAGTTGATTGAATTCTTCACCGATTTCCTCCATTAATTCTTGTTCCAACAAAGCGATTGCTTCCATTGTTTTGGTTTGGAGTGATTTTCCCGGATAAGTAAGGTGGATACTGACTGTTCTTTCGTCCTCCTCCCCGCGCTTTCGCCTCAGGAGATTTTGGGCTTCCAGCTTTTTCAACAGGGGAGTCAAAGTTCCTGAATCCAGATGGAGGTGATGGCCTAATTCGTGGACTTTTAACCCATCCTCTTTCCAAAGAATGGATAGGGTCAAAAATTGGGGATACGTCAATCCGGATTCCTGGAGGGTGGTTTGTATTCTTTGGATTAAAAGTCTGGAGCAGGAATAAAGATTTGCCGATAATTGAACAAGTGGATTTTGGAACATGATCAAAGAATTAGGATTGGATACAATCTAATAGTTTCCAATCCTAATTCCCA
>JAJLJS010000030.1:0-10994 GCA_033844545.1 Cyclobacteriaceae bacterium
AAAACTTTTCGAGCGGGAATAGGTATTTTGGCAAAACAAATTATCTTAGCCCGGTCTTAAAAAGCAGTTTAAACCCCTTAATTTAACTTTAGCATTATCTATGGCAGTTAGTTCGAATAACGAAGACAGAGGTCAATTTGGATCAAGTCTAGGCTTTATCATGGCCGCAGCAGGCTCGGCAGTCGGCTTGGGAAACATTTGGAGGTTCCCTTATCTAACCGGTGAGAATGGCGGTGGCGCCTTTGTGTTTGTTTATATCATCTGCGTGCTGTTTATCGGTTTGCCATTGCTATTCAACGAAATTGCCCTTGGTAGAAGATCCGGGAAAAACCCAATCGGAGCCATCCGGGACACCGGAGGTAACAAATTCTGGCAGCTGGCAGGCGTGCTTTGTGTGTTGGTTTGCTTTTTTGTATTCAGCTATTATTCTGTGATTGCGGGTTGGACTGTGGGCTATATTTTCACCGAGATTATTAATATTCCAATAGACTTTGAGGAGTTTGTCGAAACTCCACTCTATGTCATTCCATTGACCTTTTTCTTCATCTTGATGACCATTCTGATTGTATTGGGAGGGGTTTCAGGAGGTATTGAAAAAGCTGCGAAGTTTTTGATGCCTGTGCTCTTTATCATTATTCTCTTTATTGCAGGGAGATCGGTGACACTGGAAGGTGCTGAGGCTGGAATCCAGTATTATCTAAACCCTGATTTTTCCAAAATCAACGGTACTGTTATTCTTCAGGCTTTGGGTCAGGCATTTTTCTCCATGTCTGTGGGCTGGGGATTGATGATTACTTTCGGCTCCTATTTGCCAAAAAATTCCAACATCATCCAGTCTTCCGGATGGATTGCAGGAATGGATACCGCAGTAGCCTTGTTGGGTGGTTTGATGGTGTTTCCCGCTTTGTTTGCACTTTTGCCAGGCAAAGATCCAGCAGCTGGTCCTGCCTTGGTTTTTGATGTATTGCCCAAAGTATTTGACGCGATGCCAGGCGGGAATCTCATCGGAGGACTGTTCTTTATTCTTTTGATGGTAGCCGCACTGACCTCTACGATTTCCATGTTGGAAGTGCCTGTGGCTTATTTGATCGATGACCGAAAGTGGAAAAGAAAACAGGCAACCTGGACAGTGGGTATTGCAGCGATGCTATTGTCTATTCCTTCTGCGCTTTCCTCCATTGAGGGTAATTTCTTTGCGGAGATCAGATTCAATTTCTTAAGCAATGAACTCGTCGGATTCTTTGGTGCGATGGATTTTATTTTTGGGACTTTTGCAGTGATTTTGATATGTCTGATGCTTGCTCTTTACACAGGCTGGGCACAAAAGATTTCGGATTATGCAGATGAACTGACCCTGGGTGCTCCGGGATTTAAAGGGATTTACAGAACAGGCTGGGCCTTTTTTATCAAGTGGGTCTGTCCGATTGTGATTATCTTACTGATCCTAAACATGGTAGGAATATTCGGAGCTCCTCAGGCAGCTTAAGCATAGCAAATCAAAAAAATTAGATAAAGGGAGTTTTTGACTCCCTTTTTTATTTGTTCCGAGAGAAAAAAGGTTAACTTAAGTAGATTTCTAAGGCTTTTGAATTATGAAGGTACTTCTGGTTGACGACGACTTAATTCATCTGACGATTCTGAAAAGGATTTTTGAAAAATCCAACGATGAGGTCATCACCGCCAGAAATGGAAAGGAAGCCTTGAGATGTTTGGAGTTTGATCAAAGTTTCCAGGTGATTCTGACAGACATCATGATGCCCGAGATGGATGGCGTAGAACTTTTGGAACATATCCGGGAAAGTGATTCCACGAAAAATATCCCGACTATCGGCTTCACTTCCGGGGATGTGGAATATTTTAGAAATCAAACCTCCAAACATTTTGATCAATTAGTGGCTAAGCCGATGGATTTTTTTGATTTGTATGCCTTGGCTAGGTCAAGTGCCCGGGTTACTCCCAGTTAATTAGTAGTATTTGGCAAGGGAATTGCAAAAAGAGCGTTATCATCAAAACGAAACGCTAAACCAAAATTGCCATGAAAAAACTATTCATTGCCTTGGTGTTGGTACTAGGTACTACTCAGGCATTTTCTCAGAATGGAATAGGCCTCAAAGCCGGTCTCAGTAGTACCAAATTAGATTTTAATAGCAAAGAGTTTGTTCCGGCAGATGCCCAGACGGGTTACCATGTCGGGTTATTTGGGAGGTTTGGAGGAGCAGGGTTTTTCGTACAGCCAGAATTACTTTTTACCCAGACCAGTGGGGAGTTTGCCTACATTCCCGGGGGTGCCAGCGGAGGAACTCCCCCGGAAAACTACAAGGCAGAATTTAATCGGCTCGATATTCCGGTAATGGTTGGGTTTAGAATGTTCAAAGTGGTTCGCCTGATGGCCGGACCGATTGCCAGTGTCAATATTAACTCCAAACTTGAAAATTCTGTGGATACTGTCCAGGAAGCAGATTTCAAGGAAGCAACTTTTGGATATCAGGCAGGTCTGGGAGTAGATTTAGGCAATCTTTCCATTGAAGGAAAATATGAGGGAGGATTGTCCAAAGTCACGGATAATATCGGTCAAAACAGTACGGATAACCGGATTAATCAATGGGTGCTTTCTGTAGGTTTCAGGCTGTTTTAATCCCCTGAGAATAAAAAAAAAACGGCTGTTTTCAAATCTGGAAACAGCCGTTTTGGGTTACTTTTCTTCCATCACCAAAGGACCTGGTTTGGCCCATTCGTGAATCTGTTTCAGATCCACCACATAAACGCTTCGTCCGTGGGTTCCGATGACCAAGTGATTTTCCCGTTCTTGAATGACCATATCATAGATGGCTACGTTGGGGATTGAGCCTTGGAATAGATTCCAATTTTTGCCTTCATCTAAGCTGATGTAGAGTCCATGGTCTGTACCCAGATAGAGTAGATTCGGGAATTTAGGATCTTCAACGATGATGTTGGTGGATTCTTCCGGTAGGTTTCCTTTGATCGATGTCCAGGTCTTTCCGTAATCCTCACTTTTGAAGACATAGGTATTGAAGTCATCAAATCGGTATCCGTTTAGGGTAATGTAGACTCGACTTTCTTTAAACTTGGAAGGGGAAATGCTGCTTACCCAGCGGTCCTGTGGAAGTCCGGCATTTAGACTGGTCCAATTGCCGCCGTTGTTGCGTGTAATCCAAACATTCCCATCGTCCGTGCCTGCGTAAAGCGTCCCAAATTCAAGAGGAGATTCTTCGACCACAGAAAGCGTAGCAAATGGAACGTTCCCGCTCTTTTGATTTTTGGTGAGATCCGAAGAAATGGTCGTCCAGGTATTTCCCTGATCCAGAGATTGATACACGTATTGAGATCCCATGTACACAATATCCTGATTGTGATAGCTGAGTTCGGCAGGAGTTCTCCAGTTCCAGCGATTGGGAGCATTTCCGATATCATGACCGGGAGTGATTCTTCTGCGTTCTCCGGTCTTTTTATTGATTCTGAAATAGCTTCCAAACTGAGAACCGGTGTACACGATGTCATTGTCACGGGTATCTACCGCCACGACCATTCCGTCTCCACCCATAAGGGGTTCCCATCGGTCCTCAGGTTTATTGGTCGATTTCCCAAACCAAACTCCGTTGTCCTGCATCCCCCCATAAATATTGTATGGAGTAGCCTGATCAACCATGATGGAGTAAAACTGGGAAATCGGCATTTGGGTATTTAGGTGATCCCAAATTGCTCCGCCTCCATAGCTTCTATACAATCCACCGTCATTTCCCAAAAGGATGTGTTTGCTGTCTTTAGGATTGATCCACATCGCTTGATGATCGGAGTGAGGATCTCCGATGGAGTCGGTTCTGGAGAAATTTTTCCCTCCGTCTCTGGAAACCAAAAGTGGTACTCCCAAAACAAAAATTTCATCGGGATTGCTGGTGCTTACCCGGATTTCTCCAAAGTAATAGCCATAGGTGTTGTAGAGATTTCGGATATCCGATTCGGAAACCAATTTCCAGTTTTGGCCGGCATCTTCTGAGCGATAGACTTCCGCCCCCTTGATCGGTTGACCAAACATGGCAGCATTGGCATCTACGGCTCCGCCATTGTAATTGGCGATTTGGGCCGTGGTGATTTTTCCTATTTTAAGCTGACGTTTGATTTCGGCTGCATCGTATTTGGTGGAAAATTGATTTCTCCTCAAGAATGAATTCAGTCGTTGTTCTTCCAGTCCAAGCGCCTCTTCGGCACTCATAGTTTTAAAGCTTTCAAAAGTCAAAGGGTTTTCTTCCTGCTGTTGATTTCCGCGTCTGCGAGGCTCTGGGGCAGGTTTGTCAGATTTTCCCTGATTGTCCAAAAGAGCATAGACTACATTGGGGTTGCTCTGGGCAAAATCAAACCCGATTCTTCCAATAAATTCATCCTGAGGGAAGCCGGATACAGATTTCTTCCAGGTATTTCCTCCGTCTTCGGATCTCCATATGGCGGAGCCTTTTCCATTTCCGATGAAATCATGGGCTTGCCGGAATCTTTCCCAACTAGAAGCCAAAAGGATATCCGGATTGGAAGGATGGACTTTGATGTCAATGATTCCGGTATTGTCGTCAATGAAAAGAACTTTTTTCCAGGATTTTCCCCCATCAGTGGTTTTATAGAGTCCGCGTTCCTTGTTTTTAGAATACAAAGAGCCCATGGAGCCTACCCAGACGATGTCTGGATTAGTCGGGTGAACCTGAATTTGCCCGATATGGTGAGAGTGGAGCAAGCCCATCATTTCCCAAGTTTGTCCCCCGTCCGTAGATTTATAGACTCCAGCACCTGCATAGGTGGATCGGCTGGAGTTGTTTTCTCCGGTTCCTACCCATAGGATGTCGTTATTGGATTTGGAAAGGGCCATGGCACCGATTCCCAAGGCACCTTGATGGTCAAAAATTGGTGTAAAGGATTGCCCGTTGTCGGTAGTTTTCCAGACACCTCCTGAGGCAGCTGCGATGTAATAGATATTCGGGTTGCTAGCAACTTCAATGTCCACGATTCTGCCGGACATATTGGTAGGACCGACATTCCGGGCCTTAAAATCCCGGAGAGGAGAAGACTCAAAAAGTGCTTTGTGTTTTGCTACAGATTCCTGCAGGGCTTTTTCTGAGGTGGGCTTGATGTCTTGGGCCAGGGAACTAAAGGAAAGCATTCCCGCCGCTGCCAAGATAAGGTAAGTAGATTTTTGCATGGGGTTTTCTTTGATCAGGAGGGAATATAAGCAATCGCGGGAAAAGTCAGACGACCTTCCCCGTGAATGGAAAAAGCAGGTTTTGGGAGGAGTTTATTTGCTTACCAGACGAGTCTTGTATAGGACTAAGTAGTCTTTTTCCACAAGATCATAATCAGGAGTAAACCAAATCTCATTTTCAGAGACAAAAACAAAAGAATGACCGAGTTCTTCAGGTTCCCGAATAATTGATGAAAGGGTTTTTCCGTCAAAAATTACCATTCCAGACGTATTGATTTCTCTGAGTTTTTTGTATCCTTCTTTTCGGTCTTTTGCAATTAGGCCAAACACTTCATCATATTCTTCTTTTTTTAACCCTCTGCTATAGCTGATCAAGAATCTGTTTTTTTCTGTAGCCTCAAAGGCGTTGATGGAGGTCACATACAGGTCAGGCATTTCGTATTGCCCATATTTGTCTGCGCTTTTGGGTTGGGTAGGAAGATGCTCAGGAAAGGGAATGGGTAAAACAGATGCTGGGCTATCTAGATTGGAAAATGAGTAGGCGTAAAGGTTAGGGTCGTTTCGGAAGCTGACAAAAAGGGTATCGCTTCTTGATGATAAGGAGGTGGTGTAGTTGATGTTGAGATAGCTAACTTCCGAAGAGCTGAACTTGGATTCCTTTGGAAACGGGAGTGCGGGACTAAAAAGACCTGTGGCAAGGTCCAAAATCTCAATCCTGTTTATCAGGGGTTGGAGGGCTCTACCTTCTACCCCCAATGAATCCGCAAGTCTTCCTTCCCATGGGTAGTAGATTTTTCCTTGGTGGAGGATAGTTTTTTGATCGAAATAATTGATTAAAGAAGTGGTAGGGTAAAAAGTAGGGAAAAAACTTCTGGTAGGATTTCCATCCATGTCATAGCAATACAAGCCTCTGTCTGCAGGAATGGCAAATTCAGTATTGCTAAGAAAAACCGGAGGGCTCAATCGACCACTTTTATAAAATCCCGGCCCGTCACCTTTCCGGGTAAAATGGTTAAGGATATTCCCTGATTCGTTAATGATCAAAATTGAGTCAGAGAATTCCTGAATCAATAGAATTGTTTTACCATCCGGACTGATATCCCCCAAATACAGATTCCCCAAATAATCTACCACCAATGAGTCGTAAATCTCAAACTCGAATTGCTGTTCGGAAAGGGGTTTGTTGGAGATTTTTTCTTCTTTTGATCCGCAGGAAAACAAACAAGAAAGTGCCACAAGAATTAACCAAAGGGAATTTTTCATTTTGATAAAAGTTTGAGTTCATAGATCAGCAATCCATCCGGCTCATATTCCAAATAATCCAGGTTTTGAATTGCCCAGACTCTTCCTTTGGAATCGGATCGGACTATTTTGTATTTAGTGCCGACCTTTTTTTCGGGGGTAAATTCACCGGTTTTCGTTTGTAGAATCCAGAATTCCGGATTTCGGCGATTGAGCTCTTTTCGAAATTCAAATCGGTCTTCAATCCCGACTGGAAATCTATCCCTGGTCAGCCCTTTCGTGAACACAATCATTTCCAATTCTCCAGCTTGATAAACTCCTTGAATACTTCCTGGCAAAGGACTTCTTTCATCCGGTGTTTTTTTGGAGCCAAAAGGGTAGCCTTTCTCCAAAATAAATCCTTCAATGGGTAGCCCTTTTCGGCTTGGTTTAAGATCGAAACTGGAAAGATTGACCTCGTAGATACTTGGTTCCAGTTGATAAGCATAAGTCAAGCGATTGCCCCTTACTTTAAAATGCGTCACATAATAGTCAAAGCTTGCCTTCGCTTTTGCCAAATAACTGGACGGCAAAAGTGGAAGAATGGGCTGAAGTTCTCCTGTTTTGAAATCCAACCATTCCAGGGAATTAAATTCCTCAAAATGCTTGGGAGAATTGGTGGGAAATTCGTTTTTGGCTAATCCTGTGAATACCAAAAGCCCTTCATTTCCCTGAATTTTTGCAGGGGCTATGTTGTCTCCTCCGCTAATGACCGTTTGGCCAAGAAACTTTTTGGGGTATTTGGCCTTGAAATTCAAGCGAAGGTCAAATTCATATATCCCCTGCATCCCCTGGACAACTACAGATTCTCCGGAAAATGTGGCTCCCGAACATACTCCTCCATATCCATCCGGGGCATCTTTGGGCTTTTGGTGCTGAGCTAGGATTTTCCCTTTTCGATCGAAAAGAAGCAGCTTTTCCCCCATGATTCCTTCCATTACGAGGAACAGGTCCTGACTTGGATGAACAGCCAACAAGGTCAAAATTCCATTGCCTGGGATAAATACCGAGTCGACCACAGCCAATTCAAAGTCCTGCTCAGGTTTGGATTCTTCGATTTCAATTACCTCCGGAGCGGTTTCACTTGTTCGGCTTTCGGAGGCGTGAGAATCCTGAGTTTCCAGAAAAGGGACTGTTCCTTTTGCCTCCTCGGTATCGGTTTTGGCAGGATTGCAAGAGAAAAAAAGGATTGAGCCCAGAGAAAAGAAAAAAAGTGATGATTTCATTTTTTGACCAGTTTGAGTTTATAAAAGGTAATGTAATCCTGCTCCTCGCCGAGCCATTCGTCATTTCTCATTCCAAAAAAAGGTTTCTCAGGATCGTACATCGAAAAAATGATTTCTACTTTTTCAGGAATTTTAATTTCGTTCGACCAGCCTTTATTTTTTTCAAAAACTTTAAAAAAGGAAGGGTTCAAATAATCAAGTTTTCCAAAATCTTTGGGGAATTCAAATTGATGGGAGGCATACTCATCTTCGGCTATTCCCTTTGAATAGTAAGAGACAATTAAATTTTCATTCAGAAAAATTCCAGTCAAGTGTCCCTCGATCAATTTTTTGAAATTATAATATTCAAATTCATCTTTTAACTCTGGGCCGATCACAAAACGGTCAATTTCCAGGTCTATCGTTTCTTTAAACTCAAACTCATTCCCCCTGTCGAAAACATGGATTTTGGGTTCGTTTGAAAAATACAGAAAAAGGCTATTCCCGTTTTGGGCAAAAGTCACCGATGGCCGTTCGTAAAGCTTGTTTCCACTAAATCTGGACGTAGGAGGAGTTCTGACAATGGGCACGCTTTCTCCCGTGCTGAGATTTAGTTTTTCCAAGAGAAAATGATCTCGGTAATAAAAGGGAAGGTAAGGGCTTACCTCATTTCGCCCCGGGTATAATAAAACCAACTCATCCTCCCAAAATTCCATGGTTTTAGAGTTCATTAAGCCATCAAATGCCAGGGATTTAAACGGCATCTCAATTTCTCTTTTGAGAGATAAATCCGAGTTTAGCTCCAAAATTTTTCCAAGATAACTGGAAATGAAAATTTGCCCTTTGGGTCCAATTTTGACCAGATTTACGGCATTGATAGAATTTGGTCCAGATTCTGGGAAAGTGGTTTTCCCGAGGACTTGCCCTGACTCATTAATCTTATAAAGGGTGTTGGAGGTATATTCGAAAAGAAGACCAATTCCATCCCGAAATTCTCCCGTATAAACTTTGCCCAAAATGTTCACCTGTACCGAGTCCTCAAATACTAATTCCCATTCATTGGATGAGGAAAGGACTTTTTGTTCTGACCCAGAACAGGAAAAAAGTAGCAGAACCCCCGAAAAAATAGATACTAATTGTCTCATTTTTCAATCAGTTTGACCTTGTAGATCTTCAAAAAGTCTTCTTCCTGCTCTGGATTGAAGGCCTTTTGGAACCAGAAATCATCCCCATCCAGCACGAATCCATTCGCATTGACCCAAGGAGGAAAGCGGATGATGCCTATCTGGTTAAAAGAGTTTTTGTCCACGATGGCCATCCCCATTTTTCGGTCAGCCAAAATGGTTTTCATCTTGGCCATGGCTTCTTCCCGATTTCCTTTTTGAAATTCAATGGAAATGGACTCAGACTGCTCCGTGGAAAGACCGGGATAAAAAGTGACTAAAATTAGATCATTCCAACTTGTGATTTTCCGTATGGCAGCTGTGCTCAGGTTGGTTGAGACACCAATTCCCTCAAGCTGTTCTATGGGCTTTCCCTTGATTTCTGAAAATTCAGGAAGGTCCAATGGTAATGTCTCCATAAATTTCAGAGAGTCGTCTAGCCAAGCATACCGATGCAGCCAAGGTTCGCCGGCAAATGCTAGATAAATTCCCTGTTCATCTGCCCCAAAGTAGGGTTCAAAGTCGCTTTGGATGTACCCATTTCCATCCAAAAAGCGACTGTTTTCCGGAAAAGGAATCCATGCCTTACTGCTGGAATCCTGAAGGTTCAAAAGTTCTATCCCTCTAAACCGAGGATAAAATTCTTTCTCTCCAATATAGGAATCATACGTTCGAAAGGATTTGGACAGGATTTTGGGTTGATTTGCTAACCATAGAGGCTCAATGGAATATCCTGGGAAATCTGTAAAAGTGCTGCCGGAAAGAGCTTCTGGATGCCTTAGTTTTGTTTTGAGATTCCCTTGTAAGTCATAAATAAAAATACCCTTGGTTCCGGGGATGATTACTTGATCTTCAGTTAGGAAGGCTGGTAGTAAAAGTGGAAAGCCAAAATGTTCAGGCGAATCTTCGGATAGAATAAAGCGGCTTTGGATCTCACTTTTTTGATCTAACACTATAAATTCCCTGGTCTTGGTCTCAAACAGAAGAATCTTACCAAAGGCAGCATCTGCTAAGACGGGATTTCCCAACAAGTTCACTTGAACAGAGTCAAGTTTTTCAAACTCAAAATTGCCTAAGGAATTATTTTCCGGCTGCTTATTTTTTCCAGAGTCGCAGCTCCAAAAACCTATCGCTGATACCACGGCAATCATTGAAAAATATTTCTTCATAATCTATTTTTCCCTTAAGAAAATAGATTAGGTAATCAGATTCAAGAGACGTACTAAGATTTATTTAATTTTTGTTATCTCTTTCCATTTGCTGCTCCAGAAGTTCTTGCTGCCGGATTAAGTCCTGTAGCGTATTGACATAAGAACGGCCCTTTTTCAATCCAAAATCCGTGTAAGCCATACCCGCCCATTCTTTGGCAAGTTCCAAAGAGCCTAAAACTTCGTAGCCAACAGCAATATTGTAGGAGAGCATCCCGGCACTTTTTTCATCCGTTTCCGGAATGGCCGCTTTCCATACTTCTATAGCCTCTTCCCATCGATCCACTTCCGCAAGTCTGGCTCCTTTGGCTACCATGGGTTCGGATTTGGATTTTGGAAAAAATTCCCGGTTAATTTCCGCAAACATGGGAGCTATTTTATAGGCATATCCTGCTCCGGCCATTTCTCCGACAATTCTGGCTGCATCGGCCTTGGTGATCAGCAGGGCAAGGGCTTGAGCTTTGGTTTCACCTTCTGCAGACCAAAGATTTCTTTTCTCAAATCGCTGTTGGTCTACAAGATTTCTATTTGTAGGATCATATAGTCGAAATCCTGCACTGACGGTGGAGATTCCTTCCACATAAAATCCCGGAACCTCGATTTGCCGGGTGGTATTTCCTTCCCGGATGGTTTTCTTGATCGTTCGCTGTTGATCGGTAATGACAAAATCTGAACTGAAGTTTTCCAACGAAAGGACAGCATCTGCCGAATAGCTTTGGGCGAGTTGGTTTACTGTATTCCAATCCAGGGGATTGGGAAAAACTTGGCCAAAAAATCCTCCGGTAAAGCGCTCATTGGCTCTCACGATTTGGTATCTCGGAGAGGAATTTAGGGTCATTTGAAGGGAGGATAAGGTAGCCTCGATGGAGTTTCTCACTTCAAAGGGAAGTTCTCCGGTGATAAGCCCTTCCAAAATGGCAAATCCTCCGCTTTG
>JAJLJS010000031.1:0-13601 GCA_033844545.1 Cyclobacteriaceae bacterium
CCCATTCGGCCTCGTAGCTCAACTGAATAGAGCACCTGATTACGGCTCAGGAGGTTTCAGGTTTGAATCCTGACGAGGTCACCAAGCCCGGTAAATTACCGGGTTTTTTTCTTTTTAGATCCAGCAAGGATTAGGAATCGACCTTCATTCCTCACGCATAAATTTGATTTCCTTATCTAAGTGTTTTTTTGAGGAAAAAGAGCCACATTATATCTCCATTCCATAAAATGATTTCCTATGCGAAAGCTGCTTTTTTTAGGTTTGATTCTTTTCGCCGGTTGCGATGAGCTGATTGATATTCAAGAAATCGATGGACCTTGTACCATTATTCTCACAGACGGATCAAATATTCTGACCAATGGGAATATTGAAATCCTCAAAAGTACCGGCGTGCTGACTTACAGAGATGAGGATGGAAAGCTGTGGTCACTTACCTCTGAGGAATATCAATCCTACGATTGCTCGCCTAATTAATCCAGGCTATCCACGATCAGCACCCAGTCGTTTCCCCTTCCTGTGCTGGGAGGTGCTATGGTTAGCTTCTTTTCTTCCCCAACCTTTTCTCCTTTATTTCCAGGAAATTCCACACCGGTCCTTGGGTCATACCAAGTCAGTTTAAAATGATTCCCTTTCAGGGAACTTAGATCGAGAGGGATCTCCTTCCCCTCAGGGCTGTAGATCATGGCATAAGTTCCGCTTTGATTTCGAGTTGCTGACAAAT
The DNA here is from genome assembly GCA_033844545.1 of Cyclobacteriaceae bacterium. Classification (GTDB taxonomy): domain Bacteria; phylum Bacteroidota; class Bacteroidia; order Cytophagales; family Cyclobacteriaceae; genus Algoriphagus. The sequence continues at coordinate 722 of JAJLJS010000031.1, forward strand.
ACGAATCCCGGGAATTTTGAGGCTCACCAATAAGACTCTGGTCCGGAATCCGCTCAAAATAAGGCCGGCTGAGCATAAGATTCTTCAGGTGTTTTACCTGGTTGGCAACCTCCAAATCCAAAGACAGATGCCAAGGTTTCAAAGGGCCATTGACGGGTGTTTTATCCAGATCGTACATTTGCCAGACGGCATGGCAGCCATAGCTTTGCCCCGCTGCCCCTGCAAAGACATTCCAATACATAATCCTTCGGATATCTGCTGCTTCGCTATAGCCCAATTCTTTTGCATTGAAACATTTGGGATGCTCCTCGTAGAGTGGTTCCCCGTCGATGGTAGGTTTATGGGGGAGAAGGTTCAAATCATGGCTGATTTTTTCATAGGTAGGCTGGTTGGGACAGTGGCCTGTCTGGTGCATATTGAAGCTCAACCAATCTTCCGCATGAAACCAATTGCTGCTTCCGCCCGGTTCTGCCGGCTGGGGATGAAAGGTGATCAAAATGCGATTTTCTGGGTTTTGAGTCTCCAATATACCCCTGGCCATTTGATTCCAGACCTCCACATCCTGAGAATCCTTTCGGGGATTTCGGTCTCCACCCAAGACCCAAATTAGGTTTTTTTGATTTCGGTATCGCTGACCGATCCATTTTCCATAAGCATACGCATTCTCAGGATTGAAAATCTCTGGACCGGTTCCCCAGGAATTCTTAAAAAGTTTATCCCCCCAAGTGGGTAACAAAGCAACATGAAGGTTGCGCTGCTCCGCTAAGTTCAGAATTAAATCTACATGGTTGAAGTAGGCCTCATTGTATTCCCAGGTTGCCAGATTCTTAAAGGGTAAATCGCCATTGGCATTTGGGGTATGAATTCCGTCAAGCTCTGCCAGTACGACAGTTTGGATGACATTAAAGCCTTGTTCTTGTCGTTTTTCCAGATACGATTTTACCTCTTCTTCATTCAATCGGTGAATTAATTCCCATGCCGTATCTGCCAACCAGAAAAAGGGGGCTCCCTCGTTGGTTGTCAGGTATCTTTTTTCAGGATGAACTTTGATTGGGCCAGAGAGCTTCTGGGCAAAAAGAGATATGCTGAAAAAGAAAATCAGGGGCAGGAGCAGGATTTTTTTCATCGTAGACTATTTCAAAAAAAAGCAGCCCGAAGGCTGCTTTTTCAGTTTTTAGTGGGCTGCTACCACAGCAGCAGATTTGGAATTTTTTTGCCAAATGAAAAAGATGATAAACAAGACAATAAGAATTCCAGGGAATGATACCATTTTCATCAAGGTTTCTTGTCCAGCTGCCAATTCTAAAGCTTCGCCTGAAAGTCCTGCGGCACTTTGAGCAGCTCTTGCGCCATCAATCCACCCACCGATAATGGGTTGGAATATAGCCGTAGAGAACATCCCTACCCCTCCAATAATGGACATGCCTAATGCTCCGGAAAGAGGAACTCTCTGGGCCACAGAGCCCACCATTACTGGCCAGAAATAACACACTCCGATCGCAAATATCAAAGCCGCCACATAAGCCATTGGGCCAGTAACGGTGCTGAACAGGAAAATTCCCAAGGCGGCAAAAATAGAGCCTCCCAGAAGTACGCCTGTCTGACCCAATGCCTTGACCACTGGCCCAGCAAAGAATCGACCTACGGCCATCACCCCTGTAGTCAAGGCCAAAATCAACATCGGACTTGCACCGCTCGAGGACATGATCAATCCCACCCATTGCTGAGGTCCAAATTCGGAAATGGCTGTTAGTGCCATGCAGAAGAACAAGAAAATAAAGACTGGGCTAAACATGGCTTTGATGTTGGACCCAACTGAGGTCACTCCTTCCACACTTGGTTTAGGAAATACTTTTCCAAAGAATAGCACCGCATAAGCGATGGTCGGGATCATCATTACCCAAACCTGTGCCTGCCAGGTCATACCCCCGTCAGTCATAAACTTTGACACCAATGATCCAATCACAATTCCGCCCGGGAACCACATGTGAAACCTATTGAGCATTTTGTTCATGGTAGTTCCCGAGTACATATCGGCTATCATGGGGTTACAGGCGGCTTCCGTACAGCCATTGCCAAAACCGATAAACAAGGTGGATATCAGAAGAGTGGTATACCCGCCAGCAAAGATTGTCATCAGAATGCCCAAAGTATGGGTGATAAAGGCAATTCTCATGATATTGGCCGGGCCTACTTTGTGGTAAAACAAACCTCCCAGGATCATGGAAATTGGGAATCCAAAGAACCACATGGAGTTAATAAAGCCCAACTGCTCCGCTGAAAGGCCAAATGAATCTCCTAACTGCGGGAGAATTCCCGCTCGGATGGAAAAGGAGAATGCTGTGGTGATAAGCGCCAGGCAGCTTGCGTTGAAGAGGGCGCCTCGGTTGATGGTTTGAGTCATAAAGAGTGCGTTTGGTTTTTGGGTTGAAATGAGATGATTTTTGAAAGAGCTCAAAATAGAAAAAAAAGTCCATTTAGCTTTCCCGTGTACATAAATATTCAGCTTGATACCAATCACGAATACCGCTTATCTAAACCTAAACCTGATTTTGGAGCTTGTTGGAATCAACTGATCAGGTATTTGCAAGGTCAATCTATTCGATACCAAAAATCGGATTCCTTCGAATAAGAAAGCTTTGGGGAATCGGGTAATTTTCTTGCGTAATCCCGAAGGGAAAAAACACTTTCCTAATCCACTACCAAGATGCTGGCAAATTTTTCCTCTTGAATACCTTTTTCAAGGTTTCGGTAGGATATTTTAACCGCATAGGTTCCGGGAATTACCTTTTCTCCCCGGTAATACCCGTCCCAAATGCAGGTGGCTTCACCTTCATTCAAATCAAAATTTTTGCACTGGAAGACCTCATTTCCCCATTTGTTCAGAATCCATACTTCAAGCTCATCGATCAGGTAGTTGGAATAAATAAGGAATCCTTTGTCGGGATTGCCAGGTTGGATGGCGTTTGGAAACGAGACCCGCAATTCACACTCTTCCACAGTCTCAAAGCTGGTTTCATAGGCACAGCCTTCATTGCTGTAAACTATCAGGTAATAGGTGCCGATTTGGTCAGGCTTATAGGTAGGGTTGTTCGATACCAACCTATCCCCAAAATACCATTCATAGGTAGCGAAAGATCCTGGATTTAGGGTGGGGCCTAGGTCCAGCCTGGGGCAGATCAGGTAGCTTTCCTCCAAAATCGGACGGTTTTGGTCGGTGCTGCGAATGACGATGGTTTCGTCTGCACCCAAAAAACAATCAAACTCATTGAATACCCGAACCTCATAGGTGCCTTCACTGGTAGCTAAAATTTCGGATTTATCCCGATTGTTGACCAATTCTGATTGATTGTTGCTCAGGTCAGTATACCACCATTCAATTCTCTTGACCTGGTTCATGTTCGTGACAAGGCTCAAGGCGGCATCCGGCTGGTCGGGACAGAGTGTTTCGGCTTCTATGTCCACCTCGAGAGTTAATATTGGTGCCTCAATTTCAAACATTTTAGGATCTTGGTCACAGGGAAGACTATTGGCAGGATGAACATCCAGAAAATAAATTCCAGGGGTGCCAGTACTAAAGTCTATGGCAGTACCCAGAGTATCTCCAGCAGAGTTTGTCCAGAATATTTCTACATCTTCGGATAAAAGGGAGCCGATGTTCGCAGAATAATAGGAGATCCCTTGGCAATCTTGGGAAATGAATTCTGGATTGAATTCAATTTTTTCTGTACGTGTTGCCTGAATGATTTTTTGTTCTGGGCATAAGACTGGATTCGGGGATGGATCAAAGCCATATACGACATATTCGCCATTACTGGAAAGTTTAAAACTTTCACCTGAATTGATTGACTGAATACTCCCATCTGGATTGGTAATCTCAAATTTGAGTGGTTGATTGGATTGAGGAAAAATTAGGGTTTCTTCACAGAAGGTCACTTGGTCGGGGACTTCAAAAGAAACCCTATCCAAATTCAAATCAATTTGTATACTCTTTCTTCCCAGTTCACAATTTTTGTTGATTTCTGGAATAATGCTAAAAACTGCCAATTCATATACTCCTGGCTCGTCCACTTCAATCTCCAGACGGTTCTTAAATTCCGGAAGTTCTATAATAACGCCACTGGTTTCAAATCTCCTCCAATTCCAATCCGTTGCTTCATCTGGAAATTCAAAATCGGCTGTGATTATGGCCTTTGGACCCAATTCACAAAGTTGAGTCGCAGAAAGGTCAACTTCCATAGTCAAAATGGGATCTCTGACCAGAAATGGTTTTGGAGGAATAGGGCAAGCGGAACTATTGGCAGGCTGAACATCCAGCTTAAATTCACCCGTAGAAATCGGATTTAAGAATTGCCCATTACCAACTATTTCTTCCTTTTCATTGAACCAAGTGAAAATAACGGAATTGGGATCTCTTCCCTTGATATCTGCACCGAAGGTTCTATTTCCCTGACAGTCTTCTTCTAGTAGAACCACTTCAAACTCAACAGGATCCACCAAGTTGACCGTGAAAAATTTTGAAACTGGGCAAAACAGATCATCCGTGGGGTCGCGTCCGATTATTTTGTGTTCCCCGGCTTCAGTAAGAGTGAAAGGTACATTGCTTGGGTTTGATTGGGATACCCCAGATGGAGAAATGACTTCATATTCCAGATTTGGATTGGGAGAGGTGGGGGTCAATTCTCCTGATTGACAGATAAAAATTTCCTCAGGGACAAAATAATCGACCAGAAGTTTACCCGGGATTTCGATTTTTTCTTCCTTGGCAAAGGAACAACTATCCTGATTAGAGAGCTCAAACACGTAGTTCCCCCCAGGCAGTGTAATCAGCAGTTCTTTTTTGTTGGAAAATGACTCAAGTGCAACCAAATCGCCCTTGTCAGTCAGAATGTTGTAATATCCATCTGTTGGTCCATTCTTAATATTGACCAGAAAACTTCCGTCAAGCCTACCATCCGTCGTACAGGTTTCCCCAGTTATTTCTTCAATATCATAATCCAATTCAGGAGGCAAATTTCCCAATGGCACCACTGAAGCATACGAATTGTCGCAGTTTCCTAAAATTGAGATTAAGTTATACGCTCCGGACTCTATCCCAGGGATAGTGTAAGTATCCCCTGCTTTAAGCGGAGGGGTAGAGATATTAGTGTTTTCTATGATCAAATAATCGATATCTGTCAATGCTCGTATGACAATTCCCCCATCAGCGTTCTCACAACCACTCGAGGGGATTGGATCCAAAAGTTCAAAATCTGGCTGTGGGTTGTAAGAAATGGTTTTGGTTTTTCGAATCAGGCAATTGACTGCATCTGGGTTAATGACCTCAAAAATCACCTCATAATTCCCAAAGCCTTCAACCATATCGATAGGGTTCAGAATAATTGAACTGGCATTTGGGTTTACCAGATATTCAGTAGCACCTCCCGATTTTTTCAAAAACCATTTGCCTCGGGAAGAAGGATTGGTCGTAAAAGTCAACCCCTGATTTGAGCAGAAAGAATCCGCCAAAGACTCGATTTCTGTATTGTTTGAATCCTTTATCTGAGTGGTAAAAACCGAAGAACATTCCTTGTCCCCACTGCTGTTTGGAATGAAAACGGCCACCGAATAAACTCCTGGTTGGGTAACGGTTAGCGTGTTTGTAGTAGATAAAACAGCGCCGGCAGAACTGGTCCACTCAAATTCATAATCCCCGAAAAAAGGGGTAGTGGGGGATATGGCTTGAAGGTTTAAAGGATCCGTTCCGCACAGAGAATAAGATGGATTCAGTGTAGGCGTAGGTCTCTCTTGGATCCTAACGTTAAGGGTTTGGGTAGGGAATTCAATCACCCCACGCTTTACTTGTAATTCCACACGGTGTACACCCGGGTTTGAGAATGTAAAATTTATGGATTGTAATAGCGCTCCACCTGTTAGTGTTTGGGAGATTTGATCGCCGGAGGGGCCGAATATTTTCCAGGTATAAACATCCGTTTCGGGGATCCCTCCTCCGGAAAATGTGCCCAAAACACTTTTGCCACCAAAGGCGAAGCAAAGCGTTTCTGGTCCGGTAAGTTGGGGCAAGTTAAAATTTCTGGGTTCATTCAATTGCCTCTTGCTCCCCGCCAAATAAAATGCACTAGAACCCATTGCTAAGAATAGCAATCCTATTAATCCTAGTATAGCAGTTCGTTTTTTCACAAGATGTTAGCTCGGGAGACTCGGAAAGGGTCTGGGAATTAGGCTTCTAAACTACCAATTTTTGCCTTCCCTAAAAAATTAAAGAGGGCTGAATTCCTAAATCCAGCCCTTCTGATTTATCTAACGAACACCCACTCCTCGGTAGTACTTTGAGGTTCGGAAAACTCATACCCATCCTCATGAAATCCTTTTAGGGCTTCTGGGTCGGTGATTTTGTGCTTGATGGCAAAATTTGTCATCAGTCCACGAGCCTGTTTTGCGAAAAATCCGATAATCTGATATTTCCCACCCTTGTATTCCTTAAACTGAATGGTAATGACTTTAGAACTAAGCGTTTTCTTATCTACAGCCTTGAAATATTCCTGGGAAGCAAGGTTGATGATCGTTTTTCCGGCAGCAGCTTGGTTGATCGCTTTCGCAATTTTGGTCCCCCAATATTCATAGAGATTTTTGCCTTTTTTGGTCTCCAGTCGGGTTCCCATTTCCAGACGATAGGGTTGGATTAGATCCAATGGCTTCAATAGTCCATACAGGCCGGACAGGATTCTCAAATGGTTTTGAGCAAAGTCAAAATCCTCTGCAGTGTATTCGTCCACCTCGATTTTGGTGTACACATCTCCTTTAAAGGCCAGCAAGGCCTGCTTGGAATTTTCGAAGGAAAATTCCTTCTGGAAAGTTTTGTACCGTTGTTCGTTTAATTGGGCAAGATTTTCACTGATGTCCATCAATTCCGCGATCTCTTTGGCGGACTTTTTTTTCATCACTTGGACCAAAGTTTTCACATCGGCGCTGAAGTCTGGCTGGGTAAAATCTTGGATATGGGGATCAGAATAATCTAAAGTTTTTGCAGGGGAAATCAGAATAAGCATACTATTGAATAATCGTAATGGCTTTGGTTTCTTTTAAAGTAATATTTTGGTCTTTGGAAGTAAACCTCACCACTACGGCATATGTTCCGTTTGGAACGAATTTTCCATTATAAGTCCCATCCCAAGGGCAGAAGGGCTGTCTAGGTTCGATATTTTGATGCTCGCAGTAGAATATCAATTCTCCCCATCGGTTGAAAATGAAAACCTCAATGTCATCAATATACTCGTTGGCATAGAGTATAAAATTCCGGTTAGGATCTCCCAGAACCACTCCGTTTGGATAAACAATCCTCAACTGACAATCTTCCAAAACTGTGAATGTCGCCGAATATTCACAGCCCAAATTGTCAGAAACGATCAGCTCATATTCTCCGGGGAGAGTAGGAGTGAAAATTCCCTCGGTGGATACCTCTTCTCCATTCAAGTTCCAAGAGTAGTTTGGATAAGTTCCGGGATTGATGCTTGTGGTGACCCCTTCTATAGCACAGATGGTAATCGGTTCCAGTGGGACTATGGGTGGGGTAATCGTGGATTTCAATACACTTCCGTTTGCTCTGCCCAATTCACACCCATAGGCACTTCGAAGTAGCACCTCGTAAGTACCTTCCTCACTTACTTCAATGATGGGAAAACCGTCAAATGCGGGTATCCTGGTTTTGGTACCTCCATTGACTGAAAACCATTCAATCTCCGCAACATCGCTTAAGTCAGCCAGGACACTTATCGTGGTACTAGTCTGGTCTACGCAAAAAGGAGTTACTTCCAAATTGACCAAAACAGTCTCTGCAAGGATTTCAGCTGTGAAAGGAATAGCAGAGCCTGCACATATCCCACCAGAAGCTGGTTGGACTTCCAGCGTGTAGTTTCCATCTCTGTTTGGGACAAATGTCTGTCTTCTTCCTACGATCACGCCCAGTTCATCTTTCCAAAGGAAAATGACATCAGCAGGAACCGCATTGTTCAAAATCGCCTCGTACCGGATTCCTGTTTGGCAGTCTACGATAGGTCCGGAAAGCGAGAAGTCCACAGGCTGGGTAAGCGTCACCTGCATCTCCATCTCTCTTGGACAATCCACTCCGGTCGGATCTTCTCCCCTTACCGTGTAAGACCCACTTTGGGTAATGTTGAAATTGCCGCTGGCATCCGGTGTGATAGTGGCCCCACTGGAATTCGTAAGGGTATAAGTCAAAGGCTGAGGTCCTAAAGGAGCGAAAGTAAAACTCTCACAGGCAGTGACATTGGAAGGAACTGAGAAGACTACTTCCTGCTTTTGTGCAATCGTGTAAATAGTTGGATCGGGAATGGAGCAGCCAAATTGGTCTTGAACCTCCACCACATAGTCACCATATGGGACCTCCACACTAAAAGGCAATTGATTTGGAAGAGGGCCAGTGAACACCTGGCCATCACCCTGACGAACAATCCTATAGTCCCCGATTTGCACCACTCCGGAGGTAAACTCAATGGTAATCAATCCCGGGTTGACTCCTGTCGGTCCACAGACTTCGTCTGTTGTGGTGACGGTGAACTCCAGTAGACTTGGAGGATTGAGGTTTTCAACAGTTACTGAAAGTGAATAATAACATCCAAAGGAATTGTCCGCCTCTACAGTGTAAATCCCGGGAAGGACATTGGTGACAGGTAGGATGTCACCCGCGTTGACATTGCTAAAAACCAAATTCAGCTCCGGAACTCTTACCTCTGATGCTGCAGCTTGCATTTCTATATCAAAAGATCCATCAGGAGTAGCGCAATCGGTAGCTGGATTGGTCTGGGTCAGGATAAAGATTGGGAGTTCGTGTACGAGCAATTCCCGTTTTTTCTCCACGACACACCCTGCCAAAATCGGATCCTCCGTCACAAAAATAATTTCATATAAGCCCGGACCTGGAAGGTTGGTCACCACTAATTCCAATTCGAAAAATTCTCCGAGCGATACCCGGTTGCCATCTTGATCCCGCTCATAAAACCATTCTCCGGTGATGGGAGTGTCCGGTGCAAAAGTCACCATTACATTCTCATAGCAGACTTCGTCAGCACTCTGATTAATTTCAAACTCAAAGGCAGGTCCTACAAAAACTTCGGCAGTGGAGGGACATGTCTCAAACAGCAAGGCTTCGTCTTCAGACAGTCCATCCGGAAGTCTATAGCTTACCTGAACTGTATAAATACTTTCTTCATCGACGGTGATGGAGTTGGAGTTTTCATCTCCAAACACCTGACCTGCAGCATTGGTCCACTGGAAATCATACAAGCCTTCAGCAGGGTCATACCCGTCAATGGCCGTCAAGGTGACGGGAGTTCCGGCACACAAGGTTACATCCGATTCCAAGGTTAAGGTTGGGGGAGCTACTACTTCGATTTCACCTTCAAATTCAGCATATGCAATCTCGGCGCATCGGTCCACTCGAAGTCTCACTGTATAAATTCCCGGTTCGTTGAAAATCTGCTCCAAGGTCTGAAATTCATCACCAGGTCCACCAAACTCATTCAAAATAACGGTACCGTCATCTTTTACGATGGTCCAGAAATAGCTGTCGATATCAGGTTCTCCACCGCCTTCGAGAATAGCCTCAGCACCCAAGGCAGGGTCCAAACAAAGCCTTGGGGGCAAAGCCAACTCAGGCTCAGGGATTGAGCTCCCGGAGTTTTGGACAAAATTCGGAAGCCCCAAATTGGCAGTTCCGGGCATAGGCTCTACAGCATCTTGATTAAACGTGCTTGTCCCAGAGCATCCGCTTCCTACTTGAATCTGTCCAATGCGGTTATCTCCCACCACAGCCACATAGATCTGACCATCTGAGGCGATCTGGAGAGCGCCTAAATTTAGGTTTGCCGTTCCGCTGACCTGCTTTTTAGTGGAAAGAATACAGGCTTCCCGTTGTGCCCTTGTCGTGGCATTGCCAAAGCAGGATGGGCAAGCGGCTGCATTGGGGTCATTTTGTTCCACTTCTTTGATGATGAATTCCTCCACTCCTGGCCCCCCATTTCTGTAGGAAACCAATACCCGATCAGAGGCATCGTTAAATTCCAAGCCGTAAATGTCACCGTTGCATCCCAAATCCAATCGGGCATATTCGGTCATTTCCCCTGTTTCCTGGTCAAATTCAAAAATCTCTGCCTTGTTACATCCTCCTTCTGAAATGGTCACGGCCACCTTGGTCCCATCGGGACTAAATTTCATTGCTCCGACTCCGGAATTGAACCCATGGTTGCTTCCTACTGAGCTCAGGACGGGTTGTCCGATCCCATTCACCGTGACAGGATAGGCACGGAAGGTATTATTTCCCAATTCATGAAACATCACCCAAGTCGTGTCTCCTGACGTTAGGGCTGCCGTTTGCTCGGTGGAGGGACTAAACAGGAAATTGTTTTTGGTGACCACATTGCCCACTCCGGTGAGGTTTTCAGACTTGATGTCCACCAAGGAATAGCTCACCGTATTCGTGCCATTGGCAGATGCCTGGGTAGTAAAGAGATAATACAAAGTGGGCTGGGAAGGAACTCCCACGGCTACAACCGATTGGCTTGCGGAATTATCTCCTCCGATGTCATCCCCATTTTGCATCAAGTCCCCATTCAAATCCCAAACTGATGATCCATCGGTAAAAAACAAAACTTGGCCAGCCTGATCTGAAATAGTGGTTGTCCCAGCCGGTATATTTTGAGGATGCCGCTGGGCAATCGGTCGGGGAACCGGTGCGGTTTCATCATCGGGATCAGGGTTAAAGTCAAGACCGGCTCCATCTCCGAAATACCAGATATTATTTGTTTGGTCCGGGACATCCCACATTTTCACCCGAATCTCCGCGTAGGCATAACATTGGGAACCTTGCTCACGGACAAGTACCCAATACAAACCAGGCCGACAGACTTCATTTGGCTCCTTGGTAATCCAACCTCGATCCCGTTTGTTTGACCAAAAGTATTCGTAATTGCTGCCACCACCCCCAGGTGCTTCCCCTCCTTGCTCTCCTTCCGCAGATTGGGCTTGTAGGAATGCCTCAATATCGATACAGGATTCACAGATGGTAGTATCCGAAGGAGTGAAATTTGCCTCCAGGTTATTTTCGGTAAGCGGTATGGTTTTGGTGACGTCTTTGGTTGTACCATCCGCAAATTCCACCGTCAAGGTTACCGAAATACTGGAACCCGTAGTGGCATCCTGGGGAACCAGGAAATGCTCCTGCTTGAAATCAGCCGGCAAGGGATTTCCATCAGAATCAGTCAATGGAGGACTGAATTCCCAATTGAATGATATTGGCTGATAATTCTCAGGAGTGATTTCACTGGTCAGCTGAACGGGATTATTGGCACAGGGCTCCATCGGATCCCAATTGAAATCTACCGTGGGCTCTATATCGGCATTCGGGGCGAAAGTCGGAAAAACTTTCCCACAAAAGTCTACACCCCCAAAAGGATCTTCCTCTACCAGGACAGCTGTCAGATCCGTTTCATTCGGATTCGTCACTCTTCCGATTAATTGTGGACCTCCGGTGACTTCTTCATAGATATAGTAAAGTTGGCCATCAGGACCACTTTTTATATCGAAGATCTGGCTTGGAGGATTGACTAAGGAAATCTGTTCGGGGGTTCCTCCTAAATCGTTTGTAGGAATTCTGAAAAGTTGATTCCCTCGGGAATAGTAGATGAAATTTCCGTCCGGAGAGAAATCTGCCCCTCCGAATTCCCCGGCCCCTCCCGAATTGCTGATCGGAGTGGGACTACCAAAATTCCCAGTGCTGGAATTGAAAGGAACCACCAAAATATCCTCTGCGGCGTTAGTGGGAATGACCAATAATTGGCTGTTGGCCTCATCAAAAACAATTGCCTTGGGTGTAAATGGGATTCCCTGGGTATCTCGTTGGGGAAAAGAACCTTGGGTGGATTCGATTTCCCGAGAAATCAAGTTTCCGCCTGCAAAACTGATCAGAAAGGAGGGGGAAGAAGACGTTTTCACCACCAAAAGAGCACCTTGTCCTGGTCCAATCACCTGGTCTTTGGTCGTTACCTCCCCTAAGGGGCGCTCGTTGCCTGTTGCCTGGCCGGGGGCATTCATGTCCACCACAGCATATTGAAGCTGGCCTCCTGGGGATAAATAAAAGATGTAAAACAGCTTATTGCCATTGGGGTTGTATTCCAGAAAGCCCACACTGACCTGCTGATGCCCTTGAAAATTTCCGTTTAGTCCTGATCCTACTCCCTGAATGGGTTGTTGGCTAAAGTCATATACCAACTCGCCGTTCGTTTGAAATAGGGGCTGGCCCGTGATTGGGTCAATCGCCAATGCAGAATTGTTTTGGCCTAAGATTACGCTGGAAGGCAAAGTCTGAACATTGGCACTTCCGCCTTTTCCAAAGGATAGGTAATTGCTGTTTCCAGTGGCACAACTTCCAAAAATCCATTCGTTCTCGTTGAAACCCTGCGCATTCAGTAAGGTGCTATTGCCCAGAAGGAATAGTAAAAGTGTTTTTGTAAAAATTAAAATGATCCTTATGGAAATAGGAATGCTTTTCATATTTTTCGAACTGCTTCTAAAACAACCGTTCGGTTCGAATCGTTTTAAAAGCTGACTGAATATTCAAATAAACGAACAATTCCTTGTTACGGTCTCTGCGCTGCTTAGTTTTTTTTGTGAGTTTCTTGCTTGGTATTTCCTCCGAAGTACTGGCGCAAGATCCGCAATATAGCCAGTATTATGCAGCCCCGCTTTATTTGAACCCCGCTATGGCAGGAGGGGAGCTGACTGGAAGGATAGGTTTTAATTACAGAAACCAGTGGCCTTCGATAGATGCGCAATTCACAACCTTTTCTGCCTATTACGATACCTA
>JAJLJS010000032.1:0-5164 GCA_033844545.1 Cyclobacteriaceae bacterium
ATCAACCGGGATTTTCAATTTCGGAGATTGGAAAACGGCCAGTTTATTCTGAATTCGGAAAAATCAGGCTGGAACCACCTGTATCTCTTTGACTGGAACTCAGGGAAAGAACTTCATCCCATTACTCAGGGAGATTTCGTGGTGAATAAAATTACCTTCTGGGATGAAGAGAAAGGCCAAATCTACTTAGAAGCCTCTGGAAAAGAGTCAGGAAGAAACCCTTATTTCAACCACCTGTATCGGGTAAATCTGGACGGCTCTGACCTGCAATTATTAACTCCCGAAAACGCCCATCATGAAATCTACTTTTCTCCGGATGGTAAATTCGCGGTAGACAATTATTCCACGGTCAGCCAACCCACCCAATCCGTAGTCCTTGACTTGTCTTCCGGCCAAAAAGTCTATCAGATTTCTGAAGCAAACATCTCGAATCTACAACAGCGGGGCTATAAATTTCCTGTCCCTTTTACGGCAATCGGCAGGGATCAGAAAACAGAAATTCACGGGGTGTATTTTCTGCCCACAACTTTCAATCCCAAAAATAAATACCCAATCATCGACTACACATACACCGGACCCCACACGTCCACAGTTCCCAAATCCTTTAAAGCAGCACTTTTTGGTCATCAGCAAGCCACTGCCGAATTGGGATTTGTTGTCGTTACCGTGGATGGATTGGGAGGATTTGGCCGATCCAAGGCCTTTGCAGATGTGAGCTATAATAACCTTGGAGACGGTACTACAGATCATGTGGTAGCGATTACGCAACTGGCGGCAAAAGAACGATTTTTGGACATCAGCCGGGTTGGAATTTTTGGACATTCAGCAGGAGGATATGATGCCGGAAGGGCGATGCTATTGCACCCGGACTTCTATAAAGTTGGCGTGGCCTCAGCTGGAGACCATGATTTCCGAATGGAAAAAGCCTGGTGGCCTGAAATGTACATGGGCTTTCCCGTAGGTGAATATTACCATGAACAATCCAACATCACCCAGGCCAAAAACCTCAAAGGTCATCTTTTGCTCGCCCATGGAGGCATTGATGAAAATGTAAACCCATCCGCCACTTTCAAATTTGCAGAGGAACTGATCAAAGCCGGAAAGGATTTTGACTTATTCATTTGGCCAAGCAGAAACCACAGCTTTGGACGTCCTCCGGGAGATTATTTCACCAAAAAAAGATGGGATTATTTCATTGAGCACCTGATGGGGGAAAAACCCATCAGGCATTATCAGCTCCAAACAGGAAATTAAAAAGAGGTTCATTCCCTCTTGAAACTGGAAATGATCCCCAGAAAATAATTTAAAGAAAAACCTTTCGGAACCTTGTATGTTTTCAGGTCAAACCTATATTTGCCAACGAAAATGGAAAACGCCAATAGAAATATTGAATTTTTAGCAATCGCACAGCATGGTCACATGCTGCATCATTTCCATCATTCCTCTTGAGAGGAAGATACTAATACACCCATCCGGTGGCGCTGATGACAGGGATTCGGCTTTTCACCAAAATTTCTTAAATCCAAAACTTTACTAGCGTAACTTGTCCCCATGGAACAGATTATCCGCATTGCCGTGCAGAAAAGCGGCCGCCTTTCCGACGATTCCCTTAGCTTGATCAAAGAGTGTGGGATCAAATTTTACAATGGAACCGGAAAACTTAAATCCACCTCCACCAACTTTCCGGTAGAATTCCTTTTTCTCCGGGATGATGATATCCCTGGCTATGTAGCTGACGGAGTGGCTGACTTGGGAATTGTCGGCGAAAATGAACTTGCCGAAAAAGACAAGGATGTACTTACCCTAAAAAAGCTCGGCTTCTCCAAATGCCGTTTGTCATTGGCCATACCGAAAGGTCAAGAATATCCCGGACTCGAGTATTTCCAGGGGAAAAACATTGCCACCTCCTACCCTAAAATCCTGGGTGATTTCCTCAAATCCAAAGGCATCCAAGCTGAAATTCACGAAATCAGCGGTTCCGTGGAAATTGCTCCCAGCATAGGTCTGGCAGAAGGGATTTTTGATATCGTCAGCTCTGGCTCTACCCTCATGATGAACGGACTGAAAGAAGTCGAGGAAGTCTTCAAATCCGAGGCCGTTCTGATCGGAAACAAGAATTTGACAGATTGGAAAAAGGCCATTCTGGAAAAATTGCTGTTCCGAATGAATGCAGTTCAAACCGGTAAAAGCAATAAGTATGTCCTGATGAATGTCCCCAATACTTCAATACCTAGAATCATCGAACTTATCCCGGGGATGAGAAGCCCAACCATTTTGCCTTTGGCCCAAGAAGGCTGGTCTTCCGTTCATTCTGTGCTCAGTGAAGACCTTTTCTGGGAAAATATCGAGGAACTCCGGGCTGCCGGAGCAGAGGGTATCCTTGTGGTTCCTATCGAAAAAATGGTCATTTAAACCGAATTTAAGCTTTTCAATTCTATAGCTATGAAACTCCTGGTCAATCCAAGTCCTGAAAAATGGCAAAAGCAACTGGCACGTCCAGTTCAGAAAACCAAGGAAATCAATAAGATTATCAAGCCAATTTTCGAAAAGGTAGAACGAAGCGGGGATAAGGCTCTGAAAAAATTTGCCCAAGAATACGACCATGTACACTTGGACAGCCTGATTGTCACTGATGAAGAAATCAAAGCTTCCAAAAATCAAATCAGTAAAGAATTAAGGGATGCCATCAAGGTAGCCAAAGCCAATATCGAAAGCTTCCACGCAGCCCAAGCAACCGAAGAATTGGTCATGGAAGTAATGCCTGGGGTAGTCTGTCGCCGAAAAAGCGTACCCGTCCAAAAAGTAGGCTTGTACATTCCCGGAGGAACAGCACCTTTATTCAGTACGGTTTTGATGCTGGGAGTGCCGGCAAAGCTAGCCGGATGTAAGGAAATCGTGCTTTGCTCCCCTCCTAACCGGGAAGGAAAAATTCACCCGGCCATCCTCTATACCGCTGAATTGGTAGGCATTACCAAAATCGTCAAAGCAGGAGGTGCACAGGCAGTGGCAGCCATGACCTTGGGGACTGACTCTGTACCCAAGGTAGATAAGATCTTTGGTCCGGGGAATCAATATGTCACTGCCGCCAAGCAATTGGCCACTAAATATGGGGTGGCAATCGATATGCCTGCAGGTCCTTCGGAGGTCTTGGTGTATGCGGACGAGACAGCCATTCCTTCCTTCGTTGCCGCTGATTTACTTTCCCAGGCCGAACACGGAATCGACTCCCAAGTAGTCTTGGTGACGACAACGGAAAGGTTTGCCAAGAAAGTTTTAAAAGAAATCAACGAGCAATTGGAAGACCTTCCAAGAAAAGACATTGCTTTCAAAGCCCTTCAAAACTCCACAACCGTGGTGATGGAGGATCAAGAAATTGCCCTAGAGCTGATCAATGACTATGCTCCGGAACACTTGATCATCGCAGTGAAAGAGGAAGAAAAGGTTCTGGAAAATATTTACAACGCAGGATCGGTATTCATTGGCAATTTTACTCCTGAATCTGTGGGAGATTATGCCTCTGGAACCAACCACACCCTTCCTACCTACGGCTACGCCAAAAATTACAGCGGAGTCTCTCTGGATAGCTTTGTCAAGAAAATGACCTATCAGAAAATCACTCCGGAGGGATTAAAAAATTTAGGGCCTGTAGTGGAAGTGATGGCAGCCAACGAACAATTGGAAGCACACAAAAATGCGGTCACTGTACGATTGAATTACCTGAAAGACAAGAAAAAATGAGCTTTGATTTGAATTCGTTACTCCGGCCGCACATTGCCAAGCTTCAGCCTTACACCTCCGCCCGGGATGAGTACAGTGGAAAGGAAGGGATTTTCTTAGATGCCAATGAGAATCCTTTTGGCTCAATTACCGATCAGGATTTCAACCGATATCCCGACCCATATCAAGCTGCACTAAAGGAGGAAATTGCAAAAATCAAGGAAGTAAAACCTTCCCAGATCTTCTTGGGAAATGGGTCCGACGAAGCGATTGACTTGTTATACCGGGCCTTTTGCAATCCCGGGAAAGACAATGTGATTCTGCTCCCTCCCACTTACGGAATGTATGAGGTCAGTGCCAATATCAATGATGTGGAAATCAGAAAAGTACCATTGACCCAAGATTTCCAACTTCAGCCTGACAGAATCCTGGAAGCCGCTGACTCCCATTCGAAAATTCTCTTTATCTGTTCTCCCAACAATCCCTCCGCAAATAAGGTCAAGCGGGAAGATATCCTTTTCCTATTGAAAAATTTCAAAGGTTTGGTGGTCGTCGATGAGGCCTATATTGACTTTAGCGATGAACCGAGCTTTACGACGGAGTTAGAGAATTTCCCCAACCTGCTGGTCATGCAGACCTTTTCCAAAGCTTGGGGATTGGCTGCACTTCGACTTGGGATGGCCTTTGCCAGTGAGGATCTGATTCGGATTCTAAACAAGATCAAACCTCCGTATAATATTTCCGGTTTGACACAGGAAACTGTTTGGAATGCCATTCGAAACAAGGAAAAGGTAGACCGAATGATCCTGGAAATTCTTTCAGAAAGAGACTATCTGAAAGAGGAGCTGAAAAAGCTTCCTTTCGTCCAAAAAATCCATCCCTCCCATGCCAACTTCCTGCTGGTTCAGCTGCCGAATGCCAACCAGGTCTATGAGGATTTGATTGAGGAAAAAATAATCGTGAGAAATCGGGCTAAAGTTCTTCTTTGCGAAGACTGCTTGCGGATCACCGTCGGCACCCGGATCGAAAACGATGCCCTTTTGGAGGCTTTGAAAAAGGTATATCATTGAATCTGAAGAACCTAAATTCAATAATTAAAATGTATATCCGCTTTCTTACCAGTAGGCCTGACAATTTGAATAAAATCCCGATTGAAGTTAAGTTTTAGTCAGCTTCGGTCTCCGGTCTTCAAACTTCCGACCGCCAAACCAAAGGAATTTTGGATTGTGGTGCAATTGCGGATAATCATAATAATTAAAATTGTTTCTTGCTGCTTTTATATTATCGCGGCTAGTAAATCATGTTGAAAAAATGGCTGAGGCTGGGGAAAAAGCTCGTAAATCATCAATCAAAAATCGTAAATGAAAAAAGTCCTATTTATAGATCGTGACGGCACCATCATCAAGGAACCACCAACAGACTTTCAGGTGGACAGCTTGGAAAAACT
>JAJLJS010000033.1:0-10674 GCA_033844545.1 Cyclobacteriaceae bacterium
TTTACCACAGCCTGAAGGCCCCATGATGGCGACGAATTCGCCTTTTTTGATTTCCATTTGGATGCCATCCAAAGCGGTGGTTTCTACTTCCTCAGTGGTGTAGAGTTTTTTGAGATTGACGGTTTTAATTACGTTTTCCATTTTTTTGAAAATTGTCCGTTGTCCGATGTCGGATGACCGATGTCGCCAAACGGGTGGTTTGTATATTATTTGATTTTTGATTTAAAAGACTGCATCATGTTCATTAGATGAAATGATTCTTGGTATAGTTGCATGAACTTTACATCATCTAGGTAATTTCTCCTTTTAGCCTTATGAAGACAGGTTACTACTTCTGCCAAAGATCGAATTGCATACCCAATAAATTTTAAATACTCTGGATTAGATTGGGAAATTGATCCTTCAGCAATGTTTAAGGCTATTGAATCAACAGCTCTTCTTGCTTGGGAAGTCAGGTTGAAAACTTCCTCTTTGGGAAACGATGCAGTTACCTTGAATATATCTTCTCCAAAATCCATAGCCTTTTGCCAGATTTGAAGGTTTTCAAATTTGAAATTCGCCTGATATTTTTCCATGAACGATAAACTTTATGCTCTGAAAACCCATGTTTTATGTTAAACATCTAAAGGAATCAATTCCAACCTTCCACTTTTTCATATAGAACTTTGCTCATCCTTTCTCCTAACATCGGTCATCGGACATCCGGCTAATATCTATTTCAACTCCAACACCTCATTATTCCCGAAATTCTCGTATCCGCTGATGATGACTCGCTCTCCTTCCACCAGTCCTTCCAGGACTTCATAGTATTCCGGATTTTTTCTCCCAAGCCGGATATTTCGCTTTTCAGCATTTCCTGCCGCATTTAAGACAAACACCCAGTTTCCTCCAGTATCCTTGAAGAATCCACCCGTTGGCAACAAGAGACTGGTTTCCTTTTGTCCAAGCTCCAGACGGATTCGAACACTTTGCCCTCTACGTATTCCTTCCGGTCTTTCTCCGGTGAACACCATATCGACCTCAAAGCGTCCATTGGTAATGGTTGGGTAGATTTTTGTGATTTCCAATTCGTAGTCTTTCCCGCTGAGGGAGAATTTCCCTCTCAATCCTTGGCTGATCCTTGGAAGATACAGCTCATCGATAGGTACTCTTACTTTAAACTCATCCAAGACGTCTATCTGTCCGTATCGCTGTCCGGGATTGATCGCCTGTCCGATCTCCAGCTGGTCTGGCGTTGCCAATTGTCCGGCAATCGGTGCGGTAATGATCAGGTTATCCAGGATATTCCCAACTCCGGTAAGAGAAGCCTGCATTCGATTTTCGGATAGTTTCAGCTGGTTGAGCTGATAAGATCTGGCTAAGGAGTCATTCTGATAGGAGGCGTAGGTTAGTTTTCTTCTTTTCAGATTGTACTCATACTGCTCTTTCACTTCTTCAAACTCCCTGTCAGACACCAGTTTTTTCTCATGCAATTCTTTGAATCGCTTATACTGCGGTTCCAGAAGGCTGATTTGGTAATCGATTTCCGCCAACTGGCCCAATTGACTGAGGTCATTCTGGTCCAAAAGCAACCGGGTTTGGCGGACATTATTAATTTGTTCATAAAGCATGGTCTCCCGCTGCATCACATCCAGCTGAAGGTTGGAGTTGTTTAACACTAGAATGGTATCTCCTCTTCTGACCAAAGCTCCGGATTCCCGAACTACCTTATTGATTACCCCACCCTCGATGGCGTCTAAAAAAACGGTCCGAGCTGGCTCTATTTGGCCAGATACCAAAATGTAATCCGTAAACTCACCGGTTTTCACAGTGCCGATGCTTAACCGGTCTTTCTCCACATTCATTGTGGACCGGTGATCTGCAAATCCGATTTGGTAAATAATCCCACCTACTAAAACAGCGCCACCAAGGATGGCTGCGATTTTTCTGGGAGTCCAGGTTTTCTTTTCAATTTTTCTATCCATTGTGTATTGAAGCCTCTTTGGGGCCTGTACCCAATGTGCCAAAGGCTGTGCCATGAAAAAAATAGCCTGAAACGCCCCCTAATAGGCTTTTCGAAAAATCAAGGAAAAGCCCACTCGAACAATTTCGTCCGCCAGCGAACAAAACGCTTCAAACAAAGACCAAAATTTTCTAAATTAATCCTGGAGGCATTTGTCCAAAAACGGCCCAAATCCGTTCGATTTCGGTCTTTTTGGAAAATTATTCCCTGAATTACGTTTCGGCAAACTTTTGGAACAAGGAAACACCGGATCTAAACAGCACCTTTCTATGAATGAGCAAAAAATAGGCAAAATACTGATCGTGGATGACAATGAGGACTTGCTCAAAGCCGCCAGGATTTTTCTGAAAAGACATTTTGCACAGGTGGATACGGAAAGCAATCCAGACCTCCTTCCCATTTTGACCCACAATGAGAATTACGACGTGATTCTCCTGGACATGAACTTCACCAAAGACGTCAGCTCCGGTCAGGAAGGGTTTTACTGGTTGGATCGGATTCTAGAACTCGATCCTTCTGCTGTGGTGGTTCTGATCACCGCCTATGGAGATGTAAATTTGGCCGTAAGAGCGATAAAGGAAGGGGCTACAGATTTCGTTTTGAAGCCTTGGGAAAATGAACGGCTCCTGGCGACTTTAAATTCAGCCTTGCAGCTCCGTCAAAAAAAATTGGAGGTCAACCTGCTCAAAGACCAAAAGCAAACCTTGCAGCAGGACATAGACAATAAGTTTAAGGATATCATCGGGCAAAGTCCTTCCATGCAAAAAGTATTTGAAACCATTGAGCGGGTGGCAGCCACTGACGCCAACGTGTTGATCTTGGGAGAAAATGGTACGGGAAAAGAACTGATCGCCCGGGCGATTCACAGAAATTCCAGAAGAAGCCGGGAGGCTTTTGTCGGGGTGGATCTGGGATCTATTACCTCCACCCTGTTTGAATCCGAACTTTTTGGCCACAAAAAAGGCTCCTTTACGGATGCAAAAGAAGACAGGGCCGGGCGCTTTGAACAAGCCCATAAAGGCACCTTGTTTCTGGATGAAATTGGAAATCTACCCATGCCTTTGCAGGCCAAACTCCTCGCCGCACTCCAAAACAGGCAAGTCACCAGAGTCGGGGCTAATAAACCCGTGGATGTAAATATCCGCCTGATCTCTGCAACCAACATGCCGATTTACAACATGGTCTATGACAATACCTTCCGGCAAGACCTGCTGTATCGGATCAATACCATTGAGATCCAGCTTCCTCCCCTACGGGAAAGAATTGAGGATATTCCGTTGTTGGCTGAGCATTTTATAACCTATTATTCCAAAAAGTACAACAAAGACATTCGAAAGGCCTCAGACCCCTTGATGAAAAGAATGGCAAAATACCATTGGCCTGGCAATATCCGTGAACTGCAGCACAGCATCGAACGCGCGGTAATCATGAGCAACCATAATGTATTGCAGCCTGAGGATCTTTTTTTACAGAAAATGGGTCAACCTGAAAAATCTGAGGAAAACGTGAGTCTAGAGCATCTCAATATTGAAGATGTGGAACGAATCCTGATCCGAAAAGCACTGCAAAAACACAACGGGCATATCACCCGGGCTGCGGACGAATTGGGTCTTACCCGCTCCTCACTCTATAGAAGACTGGAAAAATATGGTCTATAAGCGGTTTTCCTTTGGCATTACCCTAAGAATTCTGGGAATTACTCTTGCAATTTTTCTGGGAATTTGGCTCTATAGCACCCAAAACCTCCTTCTCGCTCCGTCAATTCTTGGGGTGGTGGTGATGATTCTGGCGGGAGAAATGATCTACTATGTCAATTCCATCAACCATAAATTAGCCAGGTTTTTGGACTCCATCAGATTTACCGACTTTTCTTCCTCCTTTACCCATGACAGTAAAATGGGCGGCTCTTTTCGGGAAGTAAACAAAGCCTTCAATGAAGTCATGGAGGTTTTTAAACAGACTCGGGCGGAAAAAGAAGAACAGATGCTTTTCCTTCAAGTCATCATCCAACACATCAATACAGGAATCCTTTCCTTCAATTCCTCCGGGAAAATCGGAGTAATCAACAACGCAGCCAAGCAACTGCTTCAGATACCGCAATTCAGGGATATATCGGATTTGGGGAAGCTTTCTACAGCGCTCCTCAAAGAGGTCATGGAAATGAAACCCGGTCAAAGGATTTCTTTTAAGGTGAATCCTGGACTCCATCTGATTGTCCAATCCACTTCCTTAAAAATGGGTGGTCAAAGCTGGACCCTGCTGTCATTTCAGAATATAAACGCGGAACTCCAGTCCAACGAACTGGAAGCCTGGCAAAACCTTACCAAGGTGCTGAGGCATGAAATCATGAATTCCATCACCCCGATTTCCAGTCTGGTGGAATCCCTTCGGACAATTTTGGATGAGGATAGCTATGTGCAAAAAGAAGGTTTTTTGATCAAAAAAGACGGTTTTCAAGATATTCAGGAAGGATTGGACACCATTGCCAACCGAAGCAAAGGTTTGGTGAACTTCGTCAATGCGTATCGGGATTACACCAATATTCCGGTACCCAAAAAAGAGTTTGTCCCAGTCAAATCCTTATTCGAAAATGTATTGGGATTGATGAAGGAGGAGCTTAAATCCAGTCAAGTGGAAATTCAGGTAGACATCTTACCGATGGATTTGGAAGTGCATTGCGATCCCGATCAAATCAGCATGATCTTAATCAACCTGATCAAGAACGCCTCAGAATCCTTACAACACCAAGCAGACCGGCAAATAAATCTTCGAGCTTTGGGCCAAGGTGATTTGGGCATCCAAATCCAGGTAGAAGATCACGGGCCCGGCATAGTTCCAGAAGCTTTGGAACGGATTTTTGTGCCATTTTACACCACGAAGAAGACCGGTTCAGGGATTGGATTGGCCATTTCCAGACAAATCATGAACCTCCATAAGGGTAGCCTGCAGGTCACTTCCATTCCCGATGAAAAGACGGTTTTTACCTTGAATTTCCGCTAAGTTAAATTTCAGGCACTCCAGTATAAATCGGCCTTCCTCTTGATTGACGAGTCATATTTCAAATTTTATCCGAAATCATTTTCTCCATTTCAACATGAGATTTTTCATTTGGAATAAGATAATTCCGTGATTCTGAAGTATATTAAAGGGTAGAATCTTTCAAGTTTTTTTATCACAAGACTCCCATGAAAACCCAAAATGACCAAGAGACAAAGCATGCTGCCTTTGAGTTAGCCGGCATGATTTATGGAATTTCATTAGACGGCATTGTCAACCGAAATGAATTCGAAGCCCTGAAAAACTGGTGTATTCAAAATGAAATCCTTTGCGAAAACCCATCTTTTCTAGACCTATTTGAGAAAATCCGACCCATTATCATGGATGGAAATGTCAACCATGAAGAACTGGATGAAATCAACTTAATCCTAAAATCATTCCTTGGGGATTTTGAAACAGAGCAGTCCTTTCATCCCAACCTCTATTTTCTAAATGGAATTTTTCAGGGTATTATCGCCAGTGGAGATGTGAACACCTATGAAATCTATAGACTGAAGCAGTGGCTGGAAAAAAACAACCATCTGGAAAAAGAAAGTCCGTTCGATGAACTTTTCCCCCTTATCCGGACAGTTTTGGAAGATAAAAAAGTGGACGATAAAGAATCGGCAGAGTTAAAATCATTTTTCCAGGCCCATATTCGGTAGGTATCTCATTGCTATGAAAGCGCGTCACTTTTTCTTCCTGGCTTGCTTTTTTCTTTTTTCAAAAGCCAATGGCCAAGAGTACAGGGAATTTATGCAGTTGGGATTGCAGGGAAGTTTGGGGTTCCCGGTAGGCCAGTTTAGAAATTCCATCCAAAATTCATTTGGGAAAACCGGCCTTGGGGGAGGACTTCATGTCCTCTTCAACACCAGAAAGGAGGGATATGCACCAGTTTTCCTCGGAGTGGATTTTAATTACTTGTACTTTGGAACAGAAAAAACTCCCGAAAGCCAATTCTTGCCTCCTTTAAAAACCACCTTCAATTACTTTACCCTTGGACCTTTATTCAGAGTGGTTTTAGTCGACAAAGACCATGGTTTTGTTCCGTTTGTAGATGGTTTGGTTGGATTGAAAATTTTGAATTCCAAAACCAGAGTAGACAATTCCCTGGTTACCACCCTGCTGGTTCAGGAACCCAATGAGGCCCTTTTTGGGACCAATTACGAAGGATTTGTTACTGGATTAGGACTTGGATTTTTTTATAAATCCCACCGAAAAGAAATGGAGGATCTGGCAACTGCTTTTTTTGTAAAGCTGACGTTCGAATACGGAGATAAAACCCGATACGTCAAACGAAACAGCATTGCCGTAGATCCGGAAGGACAAATTACCTATCAGACTGGCCATACCCCCACTTCCCTGATCAATCTCCAATTCGGAATTCTGGGATGGTGAATTCTTTTGAATCCTGAATCTATTTTTTGGTGAAGGTCAAATAATCGACACTACCATCTCCTCCACTCACATCGGTCAGTTCGATCTTAGTAGAAGAATGGCTCAGGATATCCCAGTCCTCATTGAGCTCTTCAAATTTATTGGTCAAACTGAAGAAAATGTTGAATTCCAAATCATCCTGGCTATCATCGCTCCCCTGACCATTGCTGCTGCCACTGGAATCGGTGATCGACCAGGTTCCCAAGTATTCTGTGCTTCCATTCTTGGCCGACAAGGAACCATTCGAATTGAAAACAAAAACAAAACCCGCAAAGTAGCTGGTCTCATCTTTTCCAGAATCCATCAATTTGGAGATCACCCATTGACCGGAGACCATCTCATCCTTCACTTGCTGAATTTCCCCAGAAGCTGGATCTGATTCTTCCTGGCATCCTCCGATAAAAACCAGGGAGAATAGCAGCACGAGATATTTCAAGTTCTTACGCATTGTTTGTTGGATTTAAATACAATCAAACAACGATTAAGGTCTGAAAACCATTCGTTTACACCCTATGATATAAATCAGGAAAATTGAACCGACTAGTGGTCAGTTTTACTGGGGATTTTGAAAGAAAGGCCGAGGATCAACTGTTGGGTTTTGAAGTCCTCCTTCCCCAACACGTTTTCAAAACTATATTTCCGGTCATTTAGCTCCCGCTCAAACCGTAAATCCAGCCCGACAGGCCCAAGATTCACACCCAGTCCCAATTGGAAGCCCAGTCCGAATGGATCTGTGGGTTCAAAATTTTCCGGTACTGAAAATTTCTCAGCTAAAGTATAATGAAAAGAAGGGCCTATTTGAAATCCGATGATTTTGAAAAAATTCATTTTGACAAGTACTGGAAGATCCAATTTTTGATAGCGAACCTGTCCCAGAGCAGATTCAAATTCCGTCTGAGTAAAAACCAATTCAGGTCTCAATGCGATGTCATAACTCGCCAGCTGGTAGAATACCCCAAGGTGGTACCCCATATTTTCTCCCGGTTTGGAGAAAATCTCCCCAGCGTCTTTGAAATACTTTCCACTCGTGTTATAATTCAATCCTGCTTTTACGCCAAAACCGCTGCCGTGCTGGGCAAGAATCGAGAAAGGGCTTAACAAAGCCACAACCATCGGGATAATCAGAAATTTGATTTTCATAGGAGCAAGAATTGAAATAAAGGAATACCTGTTCATACATCCGTTCAATCGGTAAACTCGTAAGTTTAGGAACTCATGCAGACTCGAATTGAAAAGCCCTGTCGGAAACAGATTTTGGCTTTAGGATGTTACACTCAAAAAACTGACCAAAAAAATATCGATACCCACTTCCCGAACTTATCTATGTCGAATTCAAATAAATTTTATTTCCCCATGTTTATATCCTTATTTGCCTTTCTACTGGCCTGTAGCAGTCCTTCGACCGAAAAGGTCAAGGAATTGGCCGAAAATACCCAAGAAGATTCACCCGTTGTTTTTTCTTCAAATACTGAATTAGCCACTTTCGCAGGGGGTTGCTTTTGGTGTGTGGAAGCACCCTTTGAAGGCTTGGACGGGGTGATTTCAGTCGTCTCCGGCTATTCTGGAGGAAAAGAAAAAAATCCAACTTATGGGGAAGTTTCTTCCGGAAAAACCTCTCACCGGGAATCTGTTCAAATCACCTTTGACCCGGAAGTAATCAGCTATTCAGAGCTGGTGGATATTTTTTGGCAGACATTTGATCCTACCGATGTAGGCGGCTCTTTCTATGATCGGGGAAGTCAATACGAATCAGCGATTTTCTTCCATGATGCCACCCAAAAGAAAGTTGCCGAGGAATCTAAAGCCCGACTGGACAAAAGCAAGCGTTTTGAGAAGCCAATTGCTACTCCGGTCCTCAAATACACAAACTTCTATCCTGCGGAAGACTATCACCAAGATTATTACAAGAAAAATCCAAAGGACTATTATGCATACCGGACTGGATCTGGAAGGGATGCATTTATCAAAAAGCATTGGCCTGAATTAAGTCAAGAAAAATATCCGGCCCCGCCGAAAGCAGAATTAAAGAAGACCCTTACTCCCCTGCAATATGAAGTCACCATGGAAGATGAGACGGAATATGCATTTCAAAATGAATACAATAGCAACAAGGAAGATGGGATTTATGTCTGCATCGTGTCTGGCGCACCCTTATTCAGTAGCAAAGACAAATACGAAAGCGGCTCTGGCTGGCCTAGTTTTATCAAGCCTATTGATGCCCGAGCCATCGACAAACCCATAGACAAAACCATGGGGATGACTCGAGTAGAAGTCCGAAGCAAATTTGGAAACAGCCACTTGGGCCATGTATTTTATGATGGTCCAGAACCTACCAATCTCCGCTATTGCATGAATTCAGCCGCCATGGAGTTTATCCCAAAATCAGAAATGGAAGCAAAAGGATATGGAGAATACCTTTGGTTGGTTGAAAAATAAGGATTAATAAGAGGCTATTTCCATTGCAGCCTAGGTTCAGGGGAAGGAAATAGGACCTTGGCTATAGCCTCTTTATTAGATCAGCCGTCGAAATGTCAAATTAATCCTTGGGGTAGAAATCTTTTTGGTTTTAGGAAGTTGGTGTTCCCAAAAATGCTGACTTTCTCCTTTCATGATCAACAGGCTTCCATGCTCCAGCAAAAGATCGATTTTATCTTTTTTGGTACTGTAATTCCTAAGTTGAAATATTCTCGGGGCCCCAAAAGTCACAGAGGCGATACAGGGATTTTGGCCCAATACCGCTTCATTGTCTCGATGCCATCCCATGCTGTCCTGACCATCCCGATAGAGATTACAAAGTACGTGGGTGAAAAATTCTCCGGAGTACCGAGCGATTGTTTCTCGAATTTCCAGCAAGGGATGTGTCCAGGGCTCTGGCTTCATGGTAATTCCTGAGTATCCGTATTCTTTTTCAGGATTGCCATAAAGGGCAGTAAGTCTGGGCTGCATGAGGGTTTTGCCAAATAGACGAATGGGTTCCTGTTTCCAGAAGATGGTTTTCTCCAAGTCTAAAAATAATTCATCCGCTTTTTGAGGGCTGAAAATTTCCGGGAAGTAATTTACTTCCCCTCCATACGGAAGTAAGTTTTTAGGATAAGAAATATTGGCTGGCATCTCCATACACCCAAAGTGAATAAATTTTCAAAGACTTTACCCAGTTTGATTCAAAGGGTTTTTATATTTAGTTAAGCATATAACCAATTCTTATGAAAAAGTTTATTTGGACTTCAGGTTTGATTCTGATACTAGTTTTAGGAATATTCTTTTGGTGGAAATTTTATTTTGTTTTTGGAGAAGGGGTAAAAGCAGGAAGCCTGAACTACTTCGTCAAAAAAGGGATAATCTTTAAAACTTGGGAAGGAAGAATGGTCCAAGAGGGATTCCAAAGTCCCACCACAGGAGCACTTCAAAGCAATGAGTTCCGATTTAGCGTAACGGATCCAAAAGTGGCTGAAATTCTGGAGCGAAACTCAGGCAAGCACCTGGAGCTTCGCTATCAGGAATTTAATGGGATGTTGCCTTGGAGAGGAACCAGCATCTATGTGGTCACAGAAGTCCTCAACGTGCAGGAAAATGCCAGTACAGATGGTGGAACTCTTCCGGTAGATCGCTGATTATTTTTGGGTCCAATAATCTACGACGGTCACTTTTTCCAAAATAGGCCCCAGCTTTTGGCCGAAGGCCTTGTGGTCAGGATGGGGCAGATAGGCATCCCGATCAGCATCGGAATGAAAAGTCAAGATAAAGGCATGCGTAAGACCTTGGTTCAATCCTTCCGGACTTGAGTTCGTTCCCCATTCGAAACCTTTGATCTCTGGTATCTGGGTTTGTAGCGCTTTAAATGCCTCCACTACTTCCTGAATTTGTTCCGGAGTTGCGGATTCCTTAAATCCAAAAAGAACAACGTGACGGAGAACTGAATCTTGCATAGGTACTTCTTTGATGATTTCTTGAGTTACTTCTGTTTCGGTGGTTTCTTTTGGAGCACAGGAAAAGGCCAAAAGAAGCGGGAGAAAATAGATGACTTTTTTCATAGTACTTTAAAATGATTGCCAAGCCTAAACTTAAGCTATAAATTGTTCTTGATATACTAATTTATACAAAAGGATTTTTTGTCTTTTCACCTCAAACCTGAAACCCATGAAAATTGCATTCTTTAGTACCAAGTCTTATGACCGGGAAAGTTTCAAAAATCACCTTGG
>JAJLJS010000034.1:0-4790 GCA_033844545.1 Cyclobacteriaceae bacterium
CAAGCCCCAGAGATAGGCAAACTTCCAAGGCTCCCTGTAGATTTTGCAGGTTGTGATTGCCAAACACCGAAATCTCCAGCAGACCGGAATCGGTTTTAAGTAACGTTTTCCCATCCTTGATTTCGGCTGGATGGGCTTGATAAGGAGTTTTTTGACCTGCGGTCGAACTTGCCTCTGCCGCAGCTTTGACCAATGAATCTGCCTCACAATAAATCAGTTGACCGCTTTGAGGGGTTTGATCCATCAGTTTGGCAAACTGTGCCTTATAATCCTCGAAGTCAGGGAAAACATTGAAGTGGTCCCAGGCAATTCCACTGACCAAAACAATGTCATGGTGGTAATGAAAAAATTTGGGTGTTCGGTCAATCGGAGAAGTCAGGTATTCATCGCCTTCTATGATGATCACAGGGGCATCGGACAGGCCAACCATCAAATCAAAACCTTCGATTTGAGCTCCGACCAAATAATCAAAATCCACTTTTTGATCTTGAAGTACATGAAGGATCATGGAGGTGATGGATGTTTTTCCATGAGAACCCGCAATGACTACCCGCTTTTTGTCCTGGCTTTGATTGTAAATAAATTCCGGAAAAGAATAGACCGGAATTCCCAATTCCTGAGCCTTGATTAATTCAGGATTATCAATTCTGGCATGCATGCCCAGGATGATTCCATCAAGGTCCAGGGTGATTTTTTCCGGAAACCAGCCCTGCTCGGCAGGTAAAATACCCGCTTTTGCCAGACGGGTTCGGGATGGCTCATAGATTTCATCATCGCTGCCGGTGATTTGATATCCTTTTTTGACCAAGGCAAGTGCGAGGTTATGCATCACAGCCCCACCGATGGCGATGAAATGGTATCTTTTCATGGGAAAGAAAAAGTGGTGATTAAATTTCTTTTCAAACTTATAAATAAAATGCGGCAGCGCTCGGACTTTCGATTTTTCATTTCAGGATTTTTTTAGGCGAGGTCATTTTGGCTATTTTCGGGCAAAATTTTTCCTCATGGTGGACGACAAATACGCTTATTTGATTCTTTCCCTGCTTTACCTTTTGGCTTGGTTGCTGGTCTTTTTGAAGAGTCCCTGGAAAAGCGGAATGATCAAGGTGGGGCTGGTTGGAGGGGTGATGGGGATCATTGCCGAAGTTTGGTATTTCCATGACTACTGGAGGCCCCCCATGGTCTGGAAGACAGGTTGGCCGGGTATCGAAGATTTTATCATCGGTTTTGCCATGTTTGGAGTGGGGGGATATATCCATTCCTCTTTTACAAAGCAAGAGGTGGATTTTGAGCGACAAACTCCAGCCAAAAACCGGGACTTTTTCTTTTTATGGGTGATGGGTTGCCTGAGCCTTACGGTGTTTAGTTTGGTCTTAAATATCCACTCAGGTTACGTGACTTTTCTGACTTTTATGGGATTGGCTGCCTACATCTGGTATCAAAGGCCGGATCTGATCCGACTTTCGTTGATTTCTGGATTTGCCACTTTGGCTATCGTGATCTTTATCTACTTTATCACCTTCGGAATTTTATTTCCGCATTTCTGGGATACTTATGGCATGCTGAATGAGGAGCCTGTCCTAGGATTCAAAATCCTGGAAATCCCCGTTTCGGAAATGCTCTGGCACTTTAGCTGGGCGGTTCTTTGCTCCATGTTTAGAGGGTATCGAAACGGAGTTTACTACAAAGAGACCCGATTATCCAAGGCTTGATTTTTGCTTGAGCAGGGTTGTTGATAAGTTTTGGGAAAACTTGTTTACAACTCTTGACTTTCAGCAGATACATTTGTTTTATGACCGATAATACCAACCAACCTCGAATCACCCGTAAGAAACCTACGTTTGAAAACCCCACCAATTACCTGGGAAAAGTTCCACCTCAGGCGGTGGACCTGGAAATGGCCGTTTTGGGAGCTTTGATGCTTGAAAAGGACGCCCTGACCAATGTGATTGATATACTTAAAGTGGAGAGTTTTTACAAAGAGTCCCATAAAGTAATTTTTCAGGCTATTTTGGATCTGTTTTCTGATTCTCAGCCGATTGATTTGTTGACCGTCACGACTCAACTGAGAAAGTCAGGAACATTGGAAATCGCCGGGGGAGCTTTTTACATCACCGAATTAACTTCCAAAGTGGCTTCGGCTGCCAATATCGAATACCACTCCAGAATCATCACCGAACAGGCGATCAAGCGGGATTTGATCCGGATTTCTTCCGAAGTACAAAAAGATGCTTTTGAGGATACCACGGACGTTTTCGAGCTTTTGGATAAAATGGAGCAAAATCTATTTGAGATCTCTGAGAAAAACATCCGAAAAAATTATTCCGACATGCGGTCCATCATGCGGGATGCGATAGCCGAATTGGAGGAAAGAAAAAATCAAAAGGATGGATTGACTGGAGTTCCTTCCGGAATGGTGGCTTTGGACCGGGTGACTTCCGGCTGGCAGAAATCTGATTTGGTCATCATCGCGGCCCGTCCTGCCATGGGTAAGACAGCATTTGTACTTTCAGTACTTCGAAATGCAGCCGTAGATCATAACCGTCCCGTGGCGATTTTCTCCCTGGAAATGTCCGCGGTTCAATTGGTCAATCGTCTGATTTCTTCTGAAGCGGAACTGGATTCGGAAAAGATTAAAAAAGGATCTCTTGCTGAGCATGAATGGGCCCAGTTGGTTCACAAAACCGCCAAACTTTCCAAGGCTCCTTTATTTGTGGATGATACTCCGGCACTTTCTATTTTGGAATTGAGGGCCAAAGCCAGAAAGCTAAAAGCGCAGCACGACATTCAGATGATTGTGATTGACTACCTCCAGCTAATGTCTGGAGACAGCAAAAGCGGAGGTGGAGGAAACCGTGAACAGGAAATTGCGAGTATTTCCAGAGCCTTGAAAAAGATTGCCAAGGAATTAAGTATTCCGGTTATTGCACTTTCCCAGCTTTCCAGAGCGGTAGAAACCCGAGGCGGTGACAAGAGACCTCAGCTTTCTGACCTTCGGGAATCCGGAGCCATCGAACAGGATGCGGATATGGTTATGTTCTTATACCGTCCGGAATATTATGGAATCACGGAAGATGAGGGGGGAGCATCCACCGCTGGAGTCGGGGAAGTCATCATTGCCAAGCATAGAAATGGCTCTCTTGAAAATGTTAAACTTAGGTTTATCGGTAGGTTTACCAAGTTTACCGATCTGGATTTTTCTTCCAATTATCCGAGTAATCCTTCTGGAGAAGTTTCGTATTCTCATAAGTTTACCTCCGGAGCAAGCGGGGTTTCCAGCTTTGATTCCAATAATGTGGTTAAAATTTCCAGCCGGGCAAACGACGATTCTATCGATGATCTGTTGAAAGATGATCCCACACCACCTCAATTCTAAAGCCAATGAAAGCCATTGTATTGGACCAAAAAATTCCTGATAAAATAAAAATGGTGGAGCAGCCCAAGCCGATTCTGAAAGAAGGAGAGGCTTTGGTTAATATCAAGGCAGCAGCCTTGAACCACCGGGATGAATGGAGTCGAAAAGGATTGTACCCTAACCTTAAAGACGGGATTGTATTAGGTTCCGATGGGGCGGGGATTGTGGAAGAAGTATTTTCTGAACAGGATTCAAATTGGATTGGGAAAGAAGTATTGATTAATCCAGCCATCCATTGGGGAGATAGCCAATTGGCTCAAAGCAAGAGCTTTGAAATTTTGGGAATGCCCCGAAATGGCACTTTTGCTGAGTATGTGGCTGTTCCTGTGGATCGGCTGAATCCCAAGCCTGCACATCTGAGTTGGGAAGAGGCAGCTGCGCTTCCTCTGGCTGGTTTGACAGCCTTCAGAGCCTTGGTTTTTCAAGGACAGGTAAAAGCTGGGGACCAAGTTTTGGTTTCCGGAATAGGGGGAGGAGTGGCGCAGTTTGCCGCGCAGTTTGCGTTGGCACTTGGAGCCCAAGTTTCAGTGAGCAGCAGTAATCCGGATAAACTGGACAAAGCGATATCCATGGGAGCCAAGTTTGGATATAATTATAAGTCCGAAAACTGGACAGATATGGCGCTCGAAGAGACCGGAGGTTTTGATTTGATCATTGATGGTGCCTCGGGGGACGGGCTGAACCAATTGATTCAGGTTTGCAAGCCTGGAGGTAAAATTGTGTTTTACGGAGCCACCCAGGGTAATCCCGGGAAATTAGAAGCCAGAAGGATTTTTTGGAATCAGCTAAAGCTGATGGGCTCTACCATGGGCTCTGACGCTGACTTTGCCGGGATGCTGGATTTGGTAAACACCAAAAAAATCAAACCCATCGTAGATCAGGTATATGGCTTGGAGGGAGCATTAGCGGCTTTTGAAAGAATGAGAGCCGGTAGGCAATTGGGAAAAATTGTCCTCAGCCTTTGATTTCCTCATAGGTTTGAAGAAACTCTTTTAGGGCAATCCGGTAGATTTCAGTTTTGTCCAAAGAAATCACCAGATAGTCCTCGGGCTTCACATGGATGGATTCCTTCCAGGGAGCCTGGAACTCCAGTACATCTTTATTGCCGAGTGTCTCCAAGTCTGAAGAAGTAACTTTCATCGCGATGATTTCGCCTTTGGGTCTGTAGCATCCCCAACCACCGCCCAAGGCATGCATCAATTCGTATTTCTTTTCAAAGGTTTCCGGCTTGATTAAATATTGCTCCTCGGCGGATGTTTGGTTTTCCACAAGCCAATCTCCTTTTTCAGCTGTGTTTTTTGTTTCCACTCCGTCACTGGTCTTGGTGATGACCACTAATCCGGATTCGGCCTTTTTGGCTTTAATAAGGCTTTTT
>JAJLJS010000035.1:0-3019 GCA_033844545.1 Cyclobacteriaceae bacterium
TCTACTGAAACTGACTTTCCCCAGTTTATTTTTAGATTAGGGTAAGCTTATACCTGATTTGATTTTTATGAAAAAACGTCTCCTGCTGCTGATCATATACCTGGCTTTTGTAGGGCTGGGATTGCCGGACTCCCTCTTGGGAGCGGCATGGCCGGAGATGTATCCAAGTCTTAAGGTGCCTGTGTATTACGCGGGGATTTTATCCATGATCATTGCAGGAGGAACTGTCATTTCCAGTCTTTTTTCTTCCAGGTTAATTGACCGGTTTGGAGTGGGCCCCATGACCATTCTAAGTGTGCTGCTTACTGCGGTGGCCTTGATCACTTTTTCCTACTCCGACCATTTTGTCTACCTGTGTATCCTGGCGATTCCCCTTGGGCTCGGGGCTGGTTGCGTGGATGCTGCCCTAAACAATTACGTGGCCCTGCATTACCGCGCCAGGCATATGAATTGGTTGCATTGCTTTTGGGGAGTTGGGGCTGCCATCGGCCCAATGATCATGGCTGGATATTTTGCTCAGGGTGAAAGCTGGAATACCGGTTATGCCACTGTAGGGGGAATCCAGCTGGTATTGGTGATTCTGTTATTGCTTTCAGGTCCCCTCTGGGCCCCCAATCATTACCAAAGCTCGGATAGTTCGAATTCCAAAACCTCTCTTTTTTCATTGTTGAAAATCCCTGGATTAAAACAAGCCCTCTTGGTTTTCTTCAGCTATTGTACAATTGAAGCTACTTTTGGCCTATGGGGAGCAAGTTATCTGGTGTTAATCCGGGAGTTTGAAACCCAAGATGCCGCCAGAATGGTCTCCTATTACTACGGTGGAATTACGCTGGGAAGATTTGTATCCGGAATTTTAACCAGTCATTTTACCAACAAGCAGTTGATTTATGGAGGACAAGGCATAATCCTACTAGGATTGGCCACGCTGACCTTGCCTTTTCAAGCCACCTTATTTCCAGGCTTTATTCTTATCGGATTGGGATGTGCCCCTATTTTCCCCAGTCTTTTGCATGAGACTCCCAGAAATTTTGGAGAACTCCATTCCCAATCCATCATGGGGATGCAAATGGCCAGTGCCTATATTGGGATCACCTTGATGCCTTTGCTTTTCGGAGAACTGGCAGCCTGGATGGGATATTCCATGTTAACCTGGTTTTTAGGAGTTTTTCTTGCTGTTCAGATCTTTTTCACGCTTGACTTACACCGCTTGGTGGCTAAGGATTCCCGGTAATCATTTGAGTTTGATTAGGCATTTTTGCCACCTTGGGCATTCTTTTCTTGGAATTCCCAGCACATGCCATTTTCCAAGATTCTATTGTCTCAATTTGGAAAAATAGAGTTCCAGACTTACTTTTATTTTAAAGACAGTAACCTTTTCCCCTCCATGAACCTAAAACCTATCCCATTTCTTGTTGGGTGCATGCTCTTTTTGAGCCAGCAAACTTTATTTTCCCAAGAGACTAAAAAAGCCAAACCCATCATAGACGTGCATGTCCACGCCATGAAAGTCAACCCGGCATTTGCCAATGACATGTGTCCTTGGTTTTTGAGTAGCATGCCGGGAAGTATTCCGGGAGCTGATGCTCCGTCTTTTGTCAATACAGACTGTGCCCGTCCCTTGAAAGCTGCCAAATCCGATGCGGAGTTTCAGCAAAAGCTGATGGAAACAGCCGAAAGACTCAATATCACATTTGTGGCTTCCGGAGATGCCGAGACTTTGCACCGCTGGAAAAAAGCAGCCCCCAACCGGGTAATCCCTTCCATCGGCGTATCCCCAAATATGACTGTTCAGGCATTTGAGGACTCTTTGAGCAATGGATTTTATCAAGTAATGGGAGAAATCGCCCCCCAATACCAGGGAATGTCGCCCAGTGATATGTCCCTGGATGAATATTTTGCAGTAGCTGAAAAACTCGGAATCCCAGTAGGCATCCACATGGGCACCGGAGGAAATGGTATGGCCAACCTGACCAGTCCACGCTACAGGGCATCCATGGGCAATCCATTCCTGTTGGAAGATATGCTTGCCAGACACCCTAAGCTAAAAATCTGGGTAATGCATGCCGGGTATCCGATGATCGATGAAATGATCGCCTTAATGGGAGCCAATGCCTATGTGTACGTCGACCTGGCTGGGTTTATCTGGAGCTATCCCTTGGAGGAAATTCATATGTATCTGAAAAGATTGGTGCAGGCAGGATTTGGAAAAAGAATCCTGTATGGCACTGACTTGATGATCTGGCCAGAGTTGTTGGAAACCTCCATCGGGGTAATTGAAAATGCCAACTACCTGAGTGAGGATCAAAAAAGAGATATTTTCTTTAACAATGCGATCCGGTTCTTCAACTGGGATCCAAAAGATTTTGAATAGTAAAAGTACCCAATCACCCACCAACCCTAGATCACGGCCTGCCAACTAGCAGGCCTTTTTTTTCAAATATCAATACGCCGTCCATCCCCCGTCTGCTGTCAGGACTTCTCCATTGACAAAAGAAGAAGCATCAGAAGCTAAGAATAAGGCTACCTGAGCGATTTCTTCAGGCTCCCCCATTCTCGGCATGGAGCCGGCACCGGAGCTGCACAGTGCTGCGCCTTCTTCATCCGGCTGGGCATCCTTCATGATGTTTGTATTGACTCCTCCTGGGGCTATGACGTTGCTTCTGATGCCTTTTTTCGCATACATGAACCCAATGTTTTTACTCATCCCGATCAGTGCATGCTTGGAAGTGGTATAGGCCAATCCCGCTCTTCCACCGTTTATTCCTCCCACGGATGCAATGTGGATCATCACTCCTTTTCCCTGTTTGAGCATTTGGGAAATAGCTTCTCGGCTTGCGTAGAATGGGCCATGCAAGTTGACGGCAAGGACCTTGTTCCAAAGAGCATCACTTACTTTTTCCAAAGGCATAAAATTGTCCATGATTCCAGCATTATTGACCAGAATATCCAAAGAACCGAATTCAAGGATGGCCGCATGGATCATTTTCTTTACTTGCTCTTCCTGAGACACATCGCACTT
>JAJLJS010000036.1:0-8857 GCA_033844545.1 Cyclobacteriaceae bacterium
TCCAAGGAATAATCCCTGGTCAGCTTCCGGATGCCTTCCATTTCATCATCATGAATTTCGTGGTGGTCAGCCAATTGCTCCACGGGATCTTTTTCCAAAATCACCAGCGCATCCTGAATGTGAAATTGTCCATCTTCAATGTCCTGAAGCAATTCAATTCGCTTGAACAGGCGACTTTCCTCCTCGTGGATATGGTGAATAAAGTCCTCTACGAACAGCGGAAACATTATCCTTAAATCTTCCATCAAGGAGACAAAGCCCGGTTCGGCTTGGATTCCTGAAATCATCTTTGAAATAAAAGGAAGTTCCTGTCGGACAAAGTAATAGTGTTTCTTTTTCAGGTAGGCGACCAGCAATTCAATGGGATTGAGGTAAAGTTCTTCCGTGGAAGGGTCTTTTTGCTGAGCCCAACTCTCCAGGTGGGAGATCAATTGCCTGGGGTTTACCTTATGTTTTTGGCAAACTTTTTCCAGAGAATCTGTGGGATATTGGTAAAAGCTGATCCCAAAGTAATGGAGAACAGAAGCAAAAACATAGTTTTCAGAAACTAGTTCGCCAACAGTCACTTTACCAAAATCCTGATTTAACTCCATCGGACAAAAATAATTTTTTTTGGAAGAAAAAAGGGGAATAATTCTGACCTTTATCTTTCCCTCCCGTATAAACAATCGTTAATTTTATCTAAAATCCGTTTGTTGTGAGATCAATTTACGGTAGTTTGAGTTAATTCGAGTAGACAAAGAAATAATTGTGAGCGAGACAAAAAATACTAAAGCCCAAATCAAGTTGCCTATCCTTTTGGCCCTTTCAATTTCTGCGGGAATTTGGATAGGAGCGACTTTTGCCGAACCCAAAGGCAATCAAAATGACCTGAGAGCTGCCTTGTACAAGCTTCAGGAAATCATGACTTACATCAATCGGGATTACGTCGACAGCGTCAATACCAATGAGCTAGTGGAGTTTGGGATCAATAAAATGCTTGAGCATCTGGATCCGCACTCCAGCTACATTCCTGCAGAGGATGCGACTTTGGCTCAGTCCCAGCTTGAGGGTGAGTATGATGGCATTGGGGTAGAATTTGGGATAATCCGGGATACCATTTATGTGGTGGCTCCTTTGCAGGGTGGTCCTTCAGAGGCTTTGGGGATTCAGTCAGGAGATCAGATTATCCGGGTGGATGGGAAAAATGTAGCCGGGATCGGAATTACCAACCGGGATGTTTTTGACCACCTTAGAGGTCCACGCGGCTCCAAAGTAGTCGTAGATGTCAAGCGGAAGAACACCCCGGATTTGATTTCTTACGAGATTACACGAGATAAAATTCCACAGTATAGCATTCCTGCAGCCTACATGGTCAATGAGGAAATCGGCTACGTGAAAGTAACCCGGTTTGCAGCGACGACCTATGATGAGTTCAGAAAGGCCGTCTCCGATCTTCAGATCAAGGGAATGAAAAAGCTAATCATTGACCTTCAGGGAAATCCCGGAGGCTATATGGGCGCAGCCATCAATATGGCCGATGAACTTTTGGGTGACCGGGATTTGATTGTTTCCCAGGAAGGAAAAGTAAGTCAATACAGCCAGAAAGCTTTTGCATTCAAACCGGGAATGTTTGAAGAGGGTTCTGTGATTGTTTTGATCAATGAGGGATCAGCATCTGCTTCTGAAATCCTTGCCGGGGCAATTCAGGACAATGACCGAGGATTGATCGTAGGAAGACGTTCTTTTGGAAAAGGATTGGTACAGATGCCGATTGATCTTTCTGACGGAGCAGAGTTGCGATTGACCATTGCCAGGTATTACACCCCTTCCGGAAGATCCATCCAAAAGCCCTACAATGAAAATTATGAGGCTTACGAAAGAGATTGGATCAATCGATTTGAGCACGGGGAATTTTTCTCTGCGGATAGTATCAAATTTAATGACAGCCTAAAATTCGAGACGAAAAAAGGCAGGACCGTTTATGGCGGGGGAGGAATCATGCCAGATTACTTTGTGCCTCTTGATACGACCATGAACAGTGCCTATGTCACAAGATTGTTTAATTCGGATTCTTCCAGGGAATTCATCTTAGACTATCTCAATAAAAATAAGGACAGCTTCAAAGACATGACTTTGGACCAGTATTATACCTCTTACAAGGTTTCAGATGCCATGCTCATGGAGTTGACAGAATATGGGAAGAAAAACAAAGTGACTTTTGATGCAAAGGATTTCAATAAATCCAAAGAGTACCTAAGGCTTTTGGTGAAAGCTCATATGGGCAGACAGATTTATGACGACAATGCCTTTTACAAGGTAGTAAACGATATCAACGAAGTATATCTCCAAGCCCTCAATCTATTTGATGAAGCAGACCGTATTGCCTTGGCAACTCTATTGAGTCCTGCTATAGAGGAATAGAATCACGCCAAAAATTTTAAAAGCCAACCTCTCATCGGGTTGGCTTTTTTCATATTCCGAAAAATGACTTATCATTAGTATCTAAACCCATTAGGCCATGAAATTACTTTCCACCCTGTTTTTGATGCTATTTGCCATGACTGCATTTTCACAAATTAAAGTCAATCATATTGCTGTCCATGTCTCGAACTTGGAAAAGAGCATGGACTTTTACCAAAAGGTTCTTTCCCTTAGGGAAATCGAAGAGCCTTTTAAAGATGGACTTCATGCCTGGTATGATATCGGAGGCGGTGCCGCACTTCACCTGATCGAGGCTCCAAATTGGCCCAAGGAGATATCAAAGACCAATCACCTTTGTTTTAGCATTCCGGATATGAATGCCTTCGTTCAGAATATGAACGCAAGAAATTATCCGTTTGAGAGTTGGGCCGGGAAAAAGGGAGAAATCACCAACCGGGTGGATGGGGTCAAGCAGATCTATATCCAGGACCCGGACGGATACTGGATTGAGATCAATGATGATTTTTGAGTTATGGATGAATTCTTTTACCCTTTAAGCTTTCCCTTCTGACATGTTTTTCACACTGATTCGATTACAAATTCTAAAGAGCTTTCGATCAACGGCTTTTGCAAAAAGTCTCTTGGCAAATATTCTCCTCGGATTTCTGGCATTGCTCCTATTGAGTTATGTTTTAGGCGCTGGGATTTTCCTAAAGAGAATTATTGAGCATTTTGCGGATGGCAAGGACTTGTTGGGCGTATTAAACAGCTACCTGGTATTCTTTTTCCTGACCGAATTTATGTACCGGTATTTTATCCAGACTTTACCGGTCATTGAATTGGAAAGTCTTCTTCATTTGCCCATCGGGAAGAAGAAGATCATCCATATGCTGATGATCCGGTCTTTTATTTCTCCGCTATCCATCATTGCCTTGTTGCTGTTTTTACCTTTTGGAATTCAAGTGGTCTTGGTTTCGTATGGCTGGCTGGGGTTGGTGACTTGGCTGGGCTCGATTTTGCTGACCAGTTGGATTTTGCATTGGTTTATGCTGTGGTTCAAACAAAGGTTTGAAGACAGCCTGATCGGACTTTTGGTGGTATTTGCCGTTTTACTACTGGCTTCAGGTTCGACCTATATGGGATGGTATAATCTTGGAGAAATCACCAAGCCGGTTTTTGACTTGGCCTTGCTGAGCCCCATTCCATTTTTGGCCCTGTTGTTTTTAGTGATCGGGGCTTATTATCTCTGCTTCTCATACTATGTATCCAATGCCTATCTGGAAGATCTTGCTGAAGAGGAAGATGTCCGGTTTGTGAATCAAAGCTTTGGATGGCTTTCCAGATTTGGAATGCCCGGTGAGATGGCCAATGTGGAATGGAAACTGATCGTCCGGCATAAAAAGAGTCGGACATTTCTGATGCTATCCGCTTTTTTCCTGCTGTATGGATTGATCTTCTACAATAACCCCGCCTATACCTCTGAAGATGGATTCAGCTTTATTTTCATTTTCGTGGGAGTTTTTATTACCGGGATCTTTATGATCCAATACGGGCAGCTGTTTCTTAGCTGGAATTCTTCCAACTTTGATTTTTACCTGAGCAAGAGATCGGGCATAGAAGCATTGGTCCGTGGAAAATATCTTTTGTTTTTTGGGATTTCTATGATTTGTTTTCTCGCCTCCGTCCCCTACGCATACTTTGGCTGGCATTTTCTTTTGATTCATTTAGCGACTTTTCTTTTCAATATCGGAATCCTCGTCCACGTCATTATCTGGTTTGCACTTTGGAAGCCCAAGCCGATGGATTTGAACAAAGGAGCGATGTTTAATTACGAAGGGGTAGGGGCTGCCCAATTTCTGATTATTATCCCGATGATGCTCGGACCTTACCTGATTTATGTTCCTTTTTCCCTGTTGTTTAATGATTACGTAGGGCTTTTTGCGTTAGGTACCATCGGCATCCTAGGAATCATCTTTTATGACCGACTGGCCCGAATCAATGTCCGGCGGGTTTTAACCAACCGATACGAAATCTCTTCCTCTTTTAGACAAGAATTATGATACAGATATCCCAACTTAAGAAACAGTATAAAGAAGCCGTTGTGCTGAATGTGGAATCCTTGGAAATTCCCAAAGGCCAATGTTTTGGATTGGTAGGCAATAATGGGGCAGGGAAAACCACACTTTTCCGAATTATGCTTGATTTGGTCAGAGCTACTGAAGGCCATGTCAAAATAGCGGGAGAGGATGTTTCCAAATCGGAAGACTGGAAATCCATCATGGGGGCGTACCTGGATGAACACATGCTGTTGGCCTATTTGACTCCGGATGAATATTTTGAGACGCTTCGCAAAATCTACACGATGTCTGAGGCTGATTTGAAAAACCATCTCGAAAAATTTGTAGAGTTATTTAACGGGGAAGTCCTGGGGAAAAAGAAATACATCCGCGATCTGTCCAAAGGCAACTTGAAAAAGGTGGGGATTGCTGCCGCCATGATGGGAAATCCAGAAGTGGTGATGCTGGATGAGCCTTTTGAGAATCTGGACCCTAGTTCCCAAATCCGTTTGAAGAAACTGATCCAGAAAGAAACCGAAAACTCAAAAGTCACTTTCCTGCTTTCCAGTCATGACCTGAATCACGTCACAGAAATCTGTGACAGAATTGTCCTCTTGGAAAAGGGGAAAATCATCCGGGATTTACGGGAGAAAGCAGAAATGATGGCAGAATTGGAGGCTTATTTCACCGGATAAGCTTATCCCCTAATTACAGGTTCATTCAATTTCAAATTCCCAGCATGAAGTATCGTACTCTTGGAAAAACCCGGCTCAATGTGTCGATTTTAGGTTTTGGAGCCTCTCCGATGGGGAATGTATTCGATCCGGTCGATGAACAGGCAGCGATCCGGGCTGTTCACTATGCCTTAGACCATGGAGTTAATTTTTTTGATGTTTCCCCGTTTTATGGATCAACTTTGGCAGAGACGCGGTTGGGAAAAGCCTTGGAAGGAAAAAGAGATCAGGTAGTATTGGCAAGCAAATGCGGCAGATATGGGCTGCAGGATTTTGATTTTTCCAGAAAAAAGATTCTAGAAAGCATCGATGAAAGTTTGCGGAGACTAAAAACTGACTATCTGGATCTCTTCCAGCTTCATGATATTGAATTTGTCGACAAGAAAATTATTCTGGAGGAAGCAGTCCCGGCCATTCAGGAGGTAGTTCTTTCCGGAAAGGCTAGATTTTGGGGAATTACAGGTTTGCCCGTGAGATATTTGGCCCAAATGGCCAAGGAAACAAATCCAGATACGGTACTTTCCTGGGCCCATTACAACCTCTTGGAAAATGAAATCAACAACGAGCTTGTTCCTCTTTCCAAAGCTTTGGGATTTGGGCTAATCAATGCCGCACCATTGATGCAAAGAATTCTTTCTGATGCGGAGTTGCCTTCTTGGCATCGTTCTCCTCAAGAGGTTAAGGCAGTTCAGAAACCCTTGTTGGAACTCTGTAAATCCTATGAGGTGAACTTGAGCGATGTTGCGCTGAGGTTTGCCCTGGATCATCCGGCGATTGCTTCTACGCTTGTCGGGATGTGCGATTTGGAAATCGTGAAGCAGAATATTGCCTCCTTGGAGCTGGAGATTCCTGAAGAACTCATGGAAAAAGTTCTGGAAATTACGAAGCCTGTGATGAACAGGATGTGGTTTGAAGGCAATCCAGCCAATAAAATTTAGGTAAAAACAGTAAAATCAATCAGCCATGAAAGCATTTTTCCTCACTGAAGTCGGCAAAACAGAAATTAGGGACATTGAAATTCCCCAACCCAAGTCGGGTGAAGTTTTGTTGGAAGTGGGTATGGTAGGCTTTTGTGGAGGAGATCTCAATGGATTCAAGGGACTTTTTCCCCTCCAGGAATACCCTACTATTCTTGGCCATGAAGTAGGTGCGAAGGTGATTGGGCTAGGAGCGAATGTTCCCGAGAATATTCAAATCGGCGCAAAAGTGACCCTCTATCCCTACCAAAATTGCGGGACTTGCGTGGCTTGTCGAAAGGGGCGACCCAATGCCTGTAAAACCAATAAAACCATGGGGGTTCGCCGTCCCGGAGCCATGACCCGATACATTACCGCACCTTGGGAGGATTTATTTGAATCAAAAACCCTGTCATTGAAAGAACTGGCTTTGGTGGAGCCTTTGACTGTAGGTTTTCATGCTGTTTCAAGAGGTAAAGTTACCTCCAATGACCGGGTTGCGGTGATGGGATGTGGAATCGT
This sequence comes from Cyclobacteriaceae bacterium, assembly GCA_033844545.1. Lineage (GTDB taxonomy): Bacteria > Bacteroidota > Bacteroidia > Cytophagales > Cyclobacteriaceae > Algoriphagus. The sequence continues at coordinate 6,673 of JAJLJS010000036.1, forward strand.
CGGTTTGGGAGCTGTGGCCTCAGCGGTCAATCGGGGGGCGGAAGTGATTGCCATTGATATTGATGATTCTAAACTTGAAATCGCCCAAAAAATTGGGGTTAATCATGTCCTAAATCCATCCCAAGAGGACTTGCATGAAAGCCTTCAAAGAATGACCCAGGGCGATGGCCCGGATGTGATTATCGAAGCAGTCGGAAGTCCGGTTACCTATAAGGCAGCGGTAGAGGAAGTGGCATTTTTGGGTAGGGTGGTTTGCATCGGTTATGCCAAAGCCCCCGTAGAGTTTACTACTTCCCTTTTTGTCCAAAAAGAAATTGAAATTCTGGGTTCGCGTAACTGCGTGGGAAAGACAGATTTTCCTGAGGTCATATCCTATTTGGAGAAAGGTGAATTTCCCGTGGAAGAGGTAATCAGCAAAGTGATTTCCATCGATGAAGCGCCTGAAACCATGGCATCTTGGGCAGAAAATGCCCAGGGTATAATTAAAATCATGTTGGATCTTGAGTTGGAATAAATGATTCTGTCTGCTGCAACAATTGCCCTAGTTCCCCAAATTCAAAAAGGGCCTTGGATTTATTGGAATGATTTGGGAAAATCCCTGATTCAGGCCTCTGAAGTAGGATTTGACGGAGTAGAACTTTTTACCGAATCGGATCAATCCCTGGATCCAGAATTTCTCAGAAAAAGGCTTGCAATGCATTCTTTGAAATTGGCTGCAGTGGGCACTGGAGCAGGAAAGGTGATTCGTGGTTTGACGCTTACAGATCCAAATCCGGAAATTCGAAAAGAAGCCATTTCCTTTATATCTAGAATGATTTCGTTTGGGGCTAAGTTTGGTGCCCCTGCGATTATCGGCTCAATGCAGGGGAATGTTCCGACAGGAGGTGATCGGGAACAGACTTTGGATTTCCTTCGGGATGCTTTGGAGCTATTGGGAAAAAAGGCTGGGGAGGAAGGTGTGTTTTTACTGTACGAACCGCTAAATCGCTACGAAACCAATTTGATCAACACCTTGGAAGAAGGAGCAAGGTTTTTGGATTCAATGAAGACGGGGAATGTTCGCCTTTTGGCGGATCTCTTTCATATGAATATTGAGGAAGTCAACCTTGTGGAAAGCTTGCGGAAGTTTGGAAAATATGTCGGGCACGTTCATTTGGCGGATAGCCACCGGGGACCGATGGGATTAGGACATACAGATTTTAAATCCATTGCAGAAGTCCTGAAAGAAATGAATTATTCAGGTTTTGTTTCCGCGGAAGCGTTCCCATGGCCGGATTCTGAAGCAGCAGCAAGAATCACGATGGATACCTTCCGCAAGAATTTCTGATCGGCTAAATTCATATGCCTGAATCTCACTGTTAACTAATTCAATTATGAAAAGATTTTGTCTGGCTTTGGACTTAATTGACAACCCTGAATTGATCCAAGAATACGAGGAATATCATGCTCCCGGCGCTGCTTGGCCACAGGTGACCCAACATGATATAGATTGCGGGATTTTGAACATCGAAATCTTCCGAACGGGCAATCGGATGTTTATGATTTTGGAAACAGTGGATGAATTTACGTTTGAGAAAAAAGCAGAAATGGATGCTGCTAATCCGGTTATTGCCAAATGGGAGGAGTTGATGTGGAAATTCCAAAAACCATTACCTTGGGCAAAACCAGGTGAGAAATGGGTGTTGATGGATAGGATTTTTAAGTCCGGACTTTGATAGGCAGGAAGGAATTTTCTGATTGGAGGAAATTTACCTCGTAAATTTTATTGAAGAAAGAAGCGTGCTTCACCGCAGATCCTTCTAGTTTTGGATTGAATGCATCCTTTGTATAAGTATTCCCCGGTCTGAGTTCCTTTAAATTTTTTTGTGACTATTCGATCTCCAGCCTGTCCAGAAACCTCCTCTATAAAAAGGTCTTGTCCGTTGACTTCCCAAACCATCGACCAAGTATTGGTAGGAGGTAGACCTCGAACAGCCAGAAGAAGTTCAACACTATCCTTTACTGAATGAACTTGGCCTCCCAGTACGGATACCTCTTCGATGGTAAAGTCTGAAGGCTCTGGAGGGATGTTGTTACAGGCAGAGAGAATAATTACCAGCAGGAAAAATTTTTTCATGAGTAAAGACAGGTCAGGAAAAGTGGAGGTATCGAGTTTTGGAAATTACAAGTTGAAATCTAAGAAATG
>JAJLJS010000037.1:0-2405 GCA_033844545.1 Cyclobacteriaceae bacterium
ACATATGAACATCGATAAAGACCCAGAATTAAAAGCATTCTTCCAAGAACTCCGAAAGCAGGACGAGCAATTGCTCATTCCTCCTTTTCCGGAGCTGGAGAAAAAAAGCCGCATCCTTTGGTGGATTCCGGCAGGGATTGCGGCCACACTTCTCCTTGGTGCATTTTTCCTTCCCCGGGAAAAAGAAGTTGAGCCGACCCCAGAGGTGCTGATCATCACCCTGGAAGAAGGCCCTGACCAGGAATTGCAGTTTCAAATCCAAGAAACCAATGAAATGGATACCTGGGAATCCCCTACCGCTTCCCTTCTGACCTACTATTAACTAAACCAACTATTTTAAAATTTTAGCCTTATGAAAAAGATCCTTTTGCTCCTATTTGTCCTTTCCGCTGCAATTTGCCAGGCCCAATATGTGGTCTCTCCTGCAGCTAAATCTACAGCTCCTGCCATCGGATATGCAGCCATCAATCCTGCTTCCAAAGACATCTTCAAAGGCAAGCTCTACACTACAACCAACCTGATGGAGGTAAGAGAGGAAATCGGCCTTACGGAGGCTCAGGTAGCCAAAATCAAAAAGCTGCATGCGGAGAATTCGGGGCAGTTTTCTACCCTAAAGTGGGACTTGGACGATGCCACTTCCAAAATGAAAAAAATGCTCGATCAACCGAAGATCAATGCTACCGAGGTATCTCAACAACTGGATGAAATTTTACGGATTGAAAACCAGATGAAACGGATTCAACTGACTACCATGGTGGCCATCAAAAACGAACTGACCCCAGAGCAGATCGAAAAACTGGAAACTCCGAAGTCTGTAATTTTCGGCAACAGAATTACAAATGGCCAGGTATGGACTATCCCCGGTTTAGCTTCGGGATCAGGTGATGGCAGAGTTGTAATCAGTGGTTCTCCCAAAGTAGCCGTAACGGTGGATGGGACAAGGGAGCAGCCCCTCTATTACATTGAAACCAAAACGGGAATGAAGAAAGTGAGCTCCTTTGATGACATTAAGCCCAATGACATTGAAAGTATGTCCGTATTCAAAGGTGACCAAGCCTTGGAAAAATTTGGAAAGGAAGCCAAAAATGGAGCCATTGTGATCCGACTCAAAGACATGCCCGAATAAGCTCAAACCTATTTAAGCAAAAAAGGAAGGCCGAGAGACCTTCCTTTTTTTAATTGGATTTAATTTTAGAAGGATTCATTCGGGTTGGGAAAAAATCAATTATAAAAACAAACCTTTTGTCCTCTTCTATAAGGTATAATACTTTGATCTCGAAATATCTAGTAGCTTGATATAATACAAATCTGAGGGTATTATTCTTGATTGCTAGAGACTTTTCAATCGCTCCCCTTTGAGGGTTGAAGGAAAGTGATTTTACCAAATTAAGAATCTCTACCTCAACTTCCTCTGCTCTATTCCAACTGAAATTCCTTTCTATATATTCCAGAATTTCATCTTGGAACCGGAATTTGGCAGGATTGGTAACAATCACTTGATATTCCTTTGTTTCAGCCATTCCTGATTAGATTTAGAAAATTCCTCGAGACTTACAAACTCTCCTTTATTGATGGCTGCAATGGATTCATCTGCCCTTCTTTGCATTTCCTCCCGGATCAAAAGCTCCTCAATTCGCTCCAAGGAAGACTTGCTTTCAATTTTCATTACTCTTTGGATTATGGTCAGCTTGAGTTTTTCAGCATTCATGACAGATCAATTTTCTATGGGAAATTAGCTCAATTTACGTTTTTTCCCTGACTTTTGATTTGATAATTAATTAATCAAGTGGCTAAAGGATAAGCTAAGGAAAGCAAAAAGGAAGGCCGAGAGACCTTCCTTTTTTTATTCCCAACCCTCCAAGGGTTTGAAACCCTTGGAGGGTTTACTTGGAAAATCAATCCAAAAACCTCCAACTCGGCCGGTGATTTTTGTCCAATGGTTTGCCGGTCACTTTTGCTCTCAGGATTTCGATCGGCATGGCGTTTTGCGTCATAATCAAATCGTGAAATTCTTTCTCAGGCATTTTACCGGAATCCACCATTTCTTTTCTCAGGGAATAGATCTCCAAGGCTCCGATCATGTAGGCAATCTGATACAAAGGCCCATAATTGCCTTCAAAGGATCGCCTGACTTCCGCCTCGGCATTGGCACGCTCATGACCGACTTTGTCCACCAGCAAATCGATGCATTGCTGAGGAGTCATTTTTCCCAAGTGATAATTGAGGGAGAAAATAATCCGGGCGCAGCGGTGCATTCTCCAGAAGAGCATCCCGACTTTATCTTTGGCATCTCTTGGGAAGTTGCGGTCCCAAAGCACAAACTCCCAATACAGCGCCCATCCTTCGGTCCAAAACGGGGTACCAAACATCCTCCGATGGGTCATGTGCCGCTGATTCATAAACTG
>JAJLJS010000038.1:0-4577 GCA_033844545.1 Cyclobacteriaceae bacterium
AGTCTTGACGATAGTTCTGGGACTGCTTCTATCCGGTACTTCCCAAGTTTTGGGACCGATGCAGCAAGAAGCCATCGCCTTGGATAAGAAAAAGCAAATCTTGGGTGCTGTGATCAGTGCGGAGGAAATCGACGCAATGACACCTGCTCAGATCAATGAGTTCTATGGCAAAAGAATTTCTTCTACTGTAGTGGACATCAACGGAAAAGAAATTTCGGGGGTAGAAGCTGAGAAAGTTGAGATCGCAAAGGATTACAAAAAACCTGCTGACCAGAGACAATATCCAGTATTCATGTTCCATGCTGAAGGTCAGCCGGATGCTGTGGAATCCTACATTTTCCCACTTTACGGAGCTGGACTTTGGGATGCGATCTGGGGATACCTTGCTTTGGAAACTGACATGAATACCATCGCGGGGATTACCTTAGCTCATGCCGGAGAGACTCCAGGCTTAGGAGCAAGAATCACCGAAGGCGGAGTGCAGGAGAGATACATCGGAAAGAAGATTTTCGATGATTCCGGAGAATTGGTGGCTGTTCAAATGCAAAAAGGCGAAGGCAAGGATTATTCCGGCGAAGAACACAAAGTAGACGGAATGTCAGGGGCTACTATCACCGGAACAGGTGTGAATAACATGCTGAAAGCCTATTTGGGTCACTATGAGACCTACATTAAGTCTAAATCATCCAGCCAGGCAGTTGCCGGTCTTTAATTAATTTTCAACTCAAAGTATTAATAAAATGAGTACTGAAACAGCAAAAGCGATTGAGAAAAAGCCTGTAGAGGCACTTTTTTCCAAGCGTAGAAAAAAACTGGTTACTGACCCATTGGTGGATGATAATCCAATCACCATTCAGGTATTGGGAATTTGTTCTGCTCTTGCGGTAACTACCCAGATGAAGCCAACCTTGGTTATGGCCATCTCGGTTATATTCGTAGTGGCTATGTCCAACTTTGTGATCTCAGTGATGAGAAATACCATTCCGGCTCGGGTTCGGATCATCGTTCAGCTTGCCGTAGTTGCTACCTTGGTGACCTTGGTGAGTGAGGTATTGAAGGCTTTCGCCTATGATATGTACAAAGAGCTTTCTGTATTTATCGGTTTGATCATTACCAACTGTATTGTAATGGGCCGCTTGGAAGCATTCGCCTTGGGCAACAAACCCTATGATGCCGTTCTTGATGGATTGGGCTCGGCAATGGGGTATTCTTGGATTATTTTGACCGTAGCATTCTTCAGAGAATTGTGGGGATCAGGTTCCGTCTTTGGAATACCTGTATTCGAAACGATCTCCGGTTGGATTGGTCCTGACTTTAAGCTCGCCACCAACGGTCTGATGGTATCTCCTGTGGGAGCATTTATCATTCTTGGCCTGATTGTATGGGTACAAAGAACTAAAACTGGTTACGTAGAACACTAAAAGGAATAATAAAATGGAATTAATCAGCTTAGGTATTCGGTCGATTTTTATCGACAATATGATTTTCGCTTACTTCCTGGGAATGTGTTCCTTTTTGGCCGTTTCTAAGAAAGTAAGTACTGCACTTGGACTTGGTGCCGCAGTAGTATTCGTACTTTCGGTAACTACCCCTGTCAACTGGCTTTTGAATGAGTTTGTGTTGAAAGAAGGTGCATTGACCTGGATCGGTGCAGATTTGGCTACCATTGATTTGTCTTTCTTGAGATTCATCATGTTCATCGCGATCATCGCTGCGATGGTTCAGCTGGTAGAAATGGTCGTGGAAAAATTCGCTCCTGCACTTTATGGTCAGTTGGGTATCTTCCTTCCGTTGATCGCGGTAAACTGCGCAATCTTGGGAGGATCCCTTTTCATGGCTCAGCGGGATTATACATTTGCTGAATCAGCCGTTTATGGGTTTGGTTCAGGTACTGGCTTCCTGTTGGCAATTGTAGCTTTGGCAGCCATCCGCGAAAAACTGAAATATTCAGCCGTTCCAAACGGTTTGAAAGGTTTGGGAATCACCATGCTTTTGACTGGCTTGATGGGTATTGCCTTCATGTCTTTCATGGGTATCGACCTTTAATCCGAATACGTCTTACCAAAAGCTCCGGAGGTCTACTTCGGAGCTTTTTTTGTTTTTAATGGTAGTTTTTCCTCCTGAATTCCTGCTTACATTAGTGTAATCAACAAGAAATACCTATGAAAAAACTAATTGCCCTTTTCGCATTCACTTTTCTTTCCATCTCGGGTTTTGCCCAAAAAGGAGATTGGATAGAGCTTTTTAACGGAAAGAATTTAGACGGTTGGAAAGTCTCTGAAAATCCAGGCTCATTTGTCGTAGAGGACGGAGTCATCAAAGTAGCCGGACCCCGAGGTCATGCATTTTACGTGGGACCGGTGGGAGATCATGATTTCAAAAACTTCGAACTGATGGTGGAGGTGAAGACCATGCCCAAAGCCAATTCCGGGATTTTCATCCATACCGAATACCAAGATACCGGGTGGCCAAATGTTGGCTATGAAATCCAAGTGAATCAAAGCCATGGAGACTGGAGAAAAACCGGCAGCGTATATTCTTTTCAGGATGTCCGGGAAGTATATGTGGAAGATGGAGAATGGTATACTGAGCACGTGATCGTAGAAGGGAGCAAGATCACTGTCAAGGTCAACGGCAAAACCATCAATGAATACGACGAGTCTAAAGACGAAAAACGTGGAGCAGACTTGGGGACCAAAAAGTTGAGCTCTGGGACGATAGCCCTTCAGGCACATGACCCGGAAAGCGTGATCTTTTACAGAAGTGTGAAAGTGAAAATATTGGATTGATTTTCTGAATCCACACAATAAAATGCCCTTTCTGACGATTGGGCATTTTTTTTGTCTCTCTGCAAGCATGGCCTTTACCTACAGACGAATTATATCCTACTTCTTTAGAGGATTGTTGTTTTTGACCCCTCTGGCAGTGACGCTTTATGTGATCTATGCCATTTTTGTTTTTCTGGATAATCTGATTCCTGTTCCAATCCCTGGCATTGGAATTATGATGGTATTAGGCTTGATTACCTTTATCGGATATTTGGCGAGCCTGTTCTTTACCAAGCCGTTTTTTGAGTGGTTTGAAAGAGGCGTATTCAAAATCCCCTTGGTCAGTTTGCTGTACACTTCCATTAAGGATCTGATGGGGGCTTTTGTGGGGGAAAAGAAAAAGTTCAGTTCACCCGTGATTGTGGAGATATCGGACAACATGTGCCGCCTGGGATTCATTACGCAAGAAGATTTGACAGTGGTCGGTCGAGAGGATATGGTGGCTGTGTATTTTCCTCACAGTTACAATGTCTCCGGAAATGTGTTTTTGGTAAAAAGAGAAAAGGTAACCCCACTTAAGGGAGTGAAAAGTTCGGATGTCATGAAGTTTATGGTTTCCGGCGGTGTTTCTAATTTGGAGGCCCATTAGACTTTATTACGGTTACCTTAAAAAATATCTAGAATAAAAGCCCGAAGAAAATTCATGAATTTTCTTCGGGCTTATTCGTTTAGCGATGGTATCGGACAAAAGCGATCCATTTTCCATCCGGAGACCAGCTGTGAACATTGATCGTGCCTTGCCCTCCGTAGAAAACAGGTGTCAGATCCTTGATTTCGCGGGTATTCAAGTCCATTAACCTGAGTTTTACATCCTTTCCAAAAGGATGAGCTCCTTTTTGATCTTCCAAATAGGAAATGATTACGATGGACTGGTTGTCGGGAGAGGGATGAGGAAACCAGTTGTCTAAATTGTCCGAGGTAAGTTGTTCTTGCTCTGAGCCATCAGGTTTCATCCGATAAGCCTGCATTCGTCCGTTTCTGTGGGAGTTGAAGTAAATGTATTGTCCATCGTAGGAGTATTCAGGACCATCATCCAATCCTGGCTCCTCTGTTAATCGGATTTCTTTACCTCCTTTGGTAGGAATAGCCCAAATATCCCATTCGCCGTTTCTCTCGGCACAATAAACCAAGGTCTTTCCATCAGGGCTGATTCCATGCCAATAGCTGGGGTAGTTTTCCGTGATGAGTTTGGGTTTTCCCCCTTTCATGGGAATGGTGTAAATTCTGGAGCCTAAGCCTTCGTCATTTTTGCTAAAAACCAGAGTTTTTCCATCAAAACTCAATCCATGGTCATTGTTGACTCGTGAGATCTGATCTGGAAAAACTTTTCCCAGATTGGAGCCGTCCAGACCTATTTTTTCCAATTTCCCCGCAGCATTGATCAATAAAAAATCACCTTCACGCGACCAATTGGGAGCTTCAAAGTGTCTTGATTCCAGTAAGATGGTCTTCTCTTCCAAGGTTTCTACATTCAGAATTACCAATTCGCTTTTCAGATTTTCAGGAATCTGGCAAATGGCTTGAACGCTGAAAACGAGCAAAAGGAAAAGATTCAGGCAAATAGGTTTAAGGTTCATTTTTGGGTGAGGTTTGTTATTCTCCAATTTAACCAACATGGATGGCTTATTAAATTACCTCAACTCCATAATTCCCCTTTGATGTAAAACGGCCAATTTCCCAGACCACCTGTTTCTCTTGTTTCATGGTTTCTTCAAACCAGTCCCGGTTTTCAGGTCCGACTGCAATTAG
>JAJLJS010000039.1:0-17156 GCA_033844545.1 Cyclobacteriaceae bacterium
ATAAACTTCATTGATGATAAGGAAGGCAAGCCAGTGGGAATTCATCAGCAGCTTGGAATGAAGCCAGTGATAGCCGTAGGCAATTCCGATGGAGATTTTCAAATGTTGGAGTACACCACCCTGCAAACTGGCCCAAGGTTGGGTATTTTGATCCATCACACAGATTCCCTGAGAGAATATCAATATGACAGCCTTTCTCCAATTGGAAATCTCCGAAGAGGATTGGTAGAGGGTCCGGCAAAAGGTTGGATTCTGGTGGACATGGCCAGGGATTGGACTGAGATTTACCCGAATGGAAATGAATAAAGCTTTCTTGATTATTCTTTTTTTCCTTGGGATTGGAAAAACTGTAGCACAGGAAGAAGAAGTAGAAAAATTTTCCCCGCAGATCAGGGTGGCTTTGATCACTGCCAATTCACATGTTCCTGAGGCTTTCGAAGGCGAAAAAAGGGTTCCGGTCATCCCTGCCTGGGGATTTGATGTGGATTATTTCTTTCATCCGAAATGGTCCTTGGGCTTGCAGGCCGATCTAAAGCTCCAAAGCTTTGAAGTGAAAGATGATGGAGTCATTTTGGAAAGAAGCTATCCTTTTTCCTTAGCGCCGGTCATCCATTATCATTTCGTAAGGCATTGGTCCCTGTATTTGGGTCCGGGTTGGGAGTTCGAAAAAAACGAGAATCTTTATTTCCTGAAATTGGGAACTGAATACAGTTTTGAATTGTCCGAAACCTTTGAAATAGCCCTGAATGTAGCCTACGAAAACAAACAGGAAATCTACAATTCATGGACTTTTGGAATTGCTTTCAACAAAAGAATTTGGAAAAAAGAGCAATGACCCTGAAGCTCGATTCAATTCCGGGAGTACCCTAGGCAAAAGCAAGGATTCTTCCTCGATCAGCTGGTTTGGCATCAGGGTCAGCACAAGGTCTTCACAAGCTAATGGGAGTTTATGACTGCCCGATCAATTCGCCCTCCAAATCCAAGTAAAATGTCCAGGCTTCCAAGAAGCAATCCTCTGAGACATTTGGAGTAGAGCATTTTTGTTTTTTGGCCTCAATGTTGATCCCTTTCCCATTTTCCAGATAGGAAATTGAACTCGCATATTCATTGAAGAAGCCCCCGAAAGTTTTTTGCCAAAGGAGATTCCCGTTTTGATCAACCTTGATCAACCATACGTCATAATTCCCCTCACCGAAGGAGCTGGTGGAGCCTAGAACAAAAAAGCCTCCATCCTGGGAAGGAAGGACAGCCGAGGCCTTGTCGTAGCTGCTACCCCCGTAGGTTTTTTGCCAAAGGATATCTCCTTGCAGGTTTTTTCGGGTGACTTGGATGTCGCATTCGGATTCGGTACCACAATTGACCGTTTGGATTTCTATGGGTTCTTTGGATTCGGAATTTACTGAAGATGGATTAAGGAAATTCCAGCCCAGTGCCGCTGAGGCTAATAGACCTGATCCAAAGAGAAGCATCGGAAGGATTGAAGAAAGAATTTGCATCGGTTTTAGTGTTTTTTTAGAATTAGTTTTCTGATCAGGACTGGGTGTGTCCAGGGAAATCTTAATCTCCAAAACTTCAGCGATCTTCCCTGCAGTATAAAGACTGGCCTGATTTTCCTCCTTCTCCATCCGCTGGATGGTCCGAAGCGAAAGTCCACATCTTTCTGCAAGTTCAGATTGAGTCCAACCTTTGGAGATTCTTGCTTCCCTGATTTTTTTCCCAGTAGACACGATTCAAAATTCCTTAATTAAACCTACGCGTAAAACGACTGCCTTACGACATCTCTATGACAATAATCGGAAAAAAGCCCTGATGGTTATCAAACTCCTTGAAAAAGCTATTTTCCTGTGCTTCCCACATTTCCAAAATGGAAGAAAAAATTCCAAACTGGGTCTGGTTTAGAAGGAAACTCACCTTATAAATTTCCTGATCGTTTTGTATTTATGAGGATTCTGGCTGATTTAAATCAGGTTTTTATCTGGTGAATTTTTACATATTGCCAAGAGCGTCGGGGAACTTTTATTCCCATATTATTTTAATCAGCTAATAACAACCATGAAAAAACTTACCTTACTCCTGGTGATGGCGGTTCTAAGTATTTCTGCCATAGCCCAAGAAGTCAGATTCAATACCTATGCAGGGTATGTGTTTGATGACAAAGTAGACAACTACTACTCTAGCAACTCCTATTTTGAAGGGAAAATTATGGGAGGTTTCCGATGGGGAGCAGGCCTGGAATATCAACTACCTGCTACTACCAAAGCTTTTGAACTGCAATACCTTAACCAAAGTACCACCGCACCAATTACCTATTTGGATGCCGGAATCGGAGGAGGACAAATTCAGCAGACAGAATTTGACCTCGTCGAAAACTGGATCATGTTGAATGGGACAAACTATTTCCCTGTAAATGAAACAGTAGAACCCTACTTTGGATTCGGAATAGGGATGGTCATCTTTGATCTCACCAATCCTGACAATGGCAGAAGTGAAGGAGCTACCAAGTTTGCCTGGGGACTTAGAGGAGGTTCCAACTTTTGGGTATCTGAAAAAGTTGGGGTGAAAATTCAAGCTTCCCTACTTTCAGCCGTTCAGGGTGCTGGAGGAGGGTTGTATTTCGGGACTGGAGGAGCAGGTGCAGGAGTATCCACCTATTCCACCATGTACCAATTTGGATTTGACGGAGGGCTGGTTTTCAGGTTCCCGCAATAACTAATCAGAAAGAGGAAGGATACCACTTCCTCTTTTTTTTTGCCATATTTTTTTTGGGAATTGGGAATATTTCCAAATGATACTAGTTCCTAAGCCTTAGATTGAGGTATATTTCACCACCATTCTAACCTTCCATCATGAAGTCAGGCTTTCTTTTCGGGCTCCTTTTTGCGATCAGCTTTTCGCTTTCTGCCCAGTCGGATTCTCTATCCTACACTCCCAATAAAATTTACCATTTCAGCTTTGTCCCACTCCCGGCAGTGGCCTCCAATCCTGCCAACGGATGGATGTTTGGATTAGCTCCTTCGGCATCTTGGTACATGGGAAATCCAGCCTCTACCAAACTTTCCAACCTGGTCGGAAATCTGCTCTATACCACCAAAAAGCAATGGATCTTCAGCAGTAGGCACAACCTCTTTCTTTCCGGAAATAAAACTATCCTGATCGGGGACTGGAGATATTTCATTACTTCTCAGCCCACTTACGGGCTGGGTAGCTCTACCCCGAATGAACTTCAGGACAATCCCAATCAACCGGGGGTATTCTGGGGGGAGCAACAGATGGATTTCCGCTTGCTGAGATTCTATGAGACTTTTCTCAAAAAGATAGGCGATTCACCTTTCTATCTCGGGATGGGATATCATTTGGACATCCATTCCAAAATTGAAAACTTTCAAGAAAGCACGGATGTTCCCCTGATTTTTTCCCACGATGCCTATAACGCCCGATTAGGATTTGATCTGGATCGCTATGCACTTTCCGGGATTTCTTTAAATGCCATCATGGAAAATCGGGATATGGCAGTATCCCCTTATGAGCGGAATTTTGCCTGGATCCAATACAAAATCAACCCTGAAATTCTGGGTTCATCCCAAACATCCAGCACCTTGCTTCTAGATTATCGACACTATTTCACCTTAAATCCCCAAAGAAAACGGCATATCATTGGACTATGGGGAATGGGAAATTTCTTGGTATCCGGAAACCTCCCCTACATGAGCCTCCCTGCCTTGGGTTGGGACATGTTTGGAAGAGCCGGAAGAGGGTATGCCCAAGGTCGGTTCAGAGGAGAAAATATGGTGTATGGAGAGGCTGAGTGGAGATTTCCCTTACAAAAAGAAAAGGACACCTTTGGAGCCACGGTATTTGTGAATGCAGCTACGCTGAGTGTGGCAAACCAGGAAATGAGCATGGGAGCAGGCAATTATTCAGAAAAGCTTTTTGAGAAAATCAATCCCGGCTATGGGCTAGGCCTACGTGTGATGATCAATCCGGAAAAAAGAACCACCATTACCGCGGACTATGCCTTTGGACAAAAAGGGAATTCTGGGTTTTATTTGAACATCAATGAGACCTTTTAATTCCCAATCCCAATAAAATAAAGGTCATTAACTGACTTTTATCATGAATTAATTTGGAACAAAATTCCAGATTTACCCAGGAGTATCTAAAAAGGTGCTTCCATTCTTCCTTTCATTTTAACTACATCAAAATCATGAAAAAACTAGTATTCACTGTAATCGCCCTTTTTACTTTTAGCCTTGGGATTTCACTGGCCCAGACTGTCGATGAGGAAATCAAACTTGTCCAGGATGCTTTCGGAAAGGACAAAAAATCCCTGGTAGAGGCTTACATGAGTCTTTCTCCAGAAAAAGCTGCAACCTTCTGGACAGTCTATGAAGCTTTTGAAGCAGACAGAAAAGAAATCGGAAAAGAAAGAATCATGATCATCAACGATTACATCGAAAAATATGGACATATCGGAGATGCAGAAGCTGAGGAATTGGCCATGAGATCCCTTAAAAATGACGCAGCACTCAACAAACTCTATTCCTCCTATTTCCCAAAATTCAAAAAAGCAACTTCTTCCTTGGATGCTGCGAAATTTCTCCAGATCGAGTTTTACATTACCAATACCATTAGAAATGCAGTCCAGCAAGGTTTGCCATTTATTGATGAAATCTAACCACTAAGCAAAAATCATGAAAAAACTGACTTTACTTGCAAGTATTGCACTTTCTGCCCTTCTATTCTCGTGTTCTCCTAGTACCAAAATCATTGGCTCTTGGTCAAGTCCTGACAAGCCTTCCAGCCCCTATTCCAAAATTCTGATCACCGGATTGACCAGTAATTTGGTGAATAGACAGGCTTTTGAAGAAAGCATTGCCCAAAAACTCGAAGAAGATGGAATTGAGGCAGCGAGCAGCTTGACCCTCATTCAGGTCGGGTCTGCCAAAGATGAAGAAGGAATGAAAAAGGCACTGGAGACCATCCGTTCTGCCGGTTTTGACGGAATTGTGACGGTGGCCTTGCTTGACCAAACTTCAGAAACCCGCTATGTACAGGGCACTTCTTATTATCCCATGGGATATGGTGGATATTATGGAAGATATTCTGGATACTATGGGTATTATGGAGCCATGACCTACGATCCGGGGTATTATACGACTGACAAGATGTACTACATCGAGGTCAATCTCTATGATGCCGAAACAGAATCTTTGGTCTGGTCTTCCCAGTCTGAAACTACCAACCCGAGCAATCTGGAAGCATTCTCCCACACATTCGCTGCTGTGGTGGTCGATCGAATGATCAAAGACGGGTTGATCTCCCCACCGGCTAAGTAAGCAGGAAAATCCACAAAAAAGAACCCCCGGAATTTTAGAAATCCCGGGGGTTCTTTGGTTAATGGCGTTTTCAGACTTTATGCCGCATTTCGCATGGCATTGATGATCCCAAACATTGCTCTAAGAATGAGTTTGTCCAAAATATGGGTTGATTTGCCTTCATCCAAAATTCTCTGAATAGCATACTGCTGGATGGTGATTAAAGGCAGGACAATTCTTTCCCGGATTTCAATGGATTTTTTGGTCACTGGATTATCTTCCAGCAATTCACTCATACCGGAAATCTCCTTGATTTTCTGGACAGACCTTTGGTATTCTTCATAAAGAATCTTCCAAAACTCACCGTATTCTTCATTTTTCTCCAAATATGCCGTGGCCGGATAGAAACATTTATTTAGGGACTGCATGGAATTACTCAGCAAAGTTCTAAAGAAAAGGCTTTCTTGGTAAAGTTTTTTGATCTCTTCCAGTTGCCCCTCTTTTTCAGCCTCCTCAATGGCAGCTCCCACCCCAAAAAAGCCGGGAATATTTTGCTTCATCTGAGTCCAGGATCCCACAAATGGAATCGCCCGCAAATCTTCAAACTTCAAACCTGCCCCCTTTCCTCTTTTCAAAGGCCGGCTACCGATATTTGTCATCCCAAAATACTTCAGCGGAGCAACATGCTCCAGGTAAGGGACGAATTTCGGATGGTTTTTGAGGGTCTTATAATATTCATATCCGGAGTCTGCCAAGCTCTGAATCAGTTTTCGTTGCTTGGCATTCAGATTTTTCTCTGCGTCCGGATAAAGATGATTTTCCAGTCCAGCACTGAGCAGCTGCTCCAAATTATAGGTACAGGAGACTTGCTTTCCATAGTTCGAAGAAATAGTCTGACCCTGAATGGTCACCTGGATTTCGGAATTTTCGACTTTTTCTCCCAGAGAGGCATAAAAGTTATGGAGGTTTCCACCTCCCCGAGCCACCGGACCTCCCCTACCGTCAAAAAAGACCACCTTGATTCCATATTTTCTGGATACTTCCGAAAGCTGCTCCTTGGCTACCAAAATGGACCAATTGGCTTTGAGATAGCCTCCATCTTTAGTCCCGTCCGAAAATCCTAACATGATATTCTGCTTCATCCCTCTGACCTTGAGATGCGCTGAATATTCCGGTGTTTCGTAGAGCTGAGCCATGATTTTTGGAGCTCTTGCCAAATCATCCACGGTCTCAAATAAAGGAACTATGTCTAAGGGCAAACTGGAATTCCTAGCGCCTAATGTCAACCTACAAAGCTGGAATACCTCGAGCATGTGAAGAGCAGATTGGCAATTGGAAATGATGTAACGATGGAGGCCTTCCTCCCCATTCAGGGCCTGTATCTTCTTGACCGTTCCCATAGAAAGCAACATCTCCTGATGAAAAGGCTCTTGAAAATCCTCCAACGATGGTAAGCCTCTTGTTTTCATCACCTTGGATATCAACTCCTCTTCTGTGCCGGTAAATTCTTTTCCCTGAATGGAAAAAATCTCCTCCCAAAGTGCATCGTGCTTTCGGCTGTCTTGTCTCAAATCCATGTGGGCAAAATGGAATCCGAATATTCTCACCTTGAGGATAAATTCATCCAATAGATCCAAAAAGAGCCCATCGTGATGCGTGATCAGAGCTTCCCGGGCTTCCAACAGGATTTCCAATAGGTCATCCTTGGATTGGTATACTTGTTTATTCTCAAATAGGGTATCGAAAATTCCCCGTTCTGCCTTGGCAATCAGTTCTTCGACCGTTTTGAAAGTGAGTCTTTTTTTCAACTTTCTAAGGTCCCGATAGTAGCACCGCATCAACCATTTTTTAAGCCTGTCGGCTACTTTGAGGGTAATCTCGTGCGTTACAAAAGGATTGCCATCCCGGTCTCCCCCAGGCCAAAACCCAACTTTGAGTATGCCCGGATTTTCCCAGGTATGGATGGGTTCACCCAGACCTTTCAACAAGCGAATCACGATATCCGGAATACTTTGGTAAAACACATTTTCCAAATACCAGATCAAGCTGACCGCCTCATCAAACGGGGTTGGCTTCTCCCGGTTGATAAACCCGGTCTTCCCCAGTTGTTGCAGCAGCAGGTTGATATTCTCCAAATCATCCGTCCGAATGGCATTTTCCAACTCCGTAATGATCCCCAAAACATTTCCCGGGTAAAACTGAGTAGGGTGTGCTGTGAGGGTCAGCCTTACGGAAAAAGTCTTTAGCTTCTCGATCAGTTCGGACTTTTTCTTATCCATTTCTACCCTCGAAATCAAGGCCTTGATGGATCCTTTTCCATGGATATCGTTGATTTTGTCGTAGGCCGCATCTTCAATCGAATCAAACAATACTACTTGTCTCTCGACATATTGAATCATCTGAAAGAGGAAATCGCTTTTTCGCTTCTCAGATTCCCCCGGCATCATTTCATCAAAAAAACCGTGAATGATTTCTACGGGAGTTTTTCCTTCCTTGTATCCTTTTTCACAGGCTTTGCCCAAAAACGGCAGGAGCGTACCTGTCACGTAGATATCGTCAAACGGAAGGTCCAAAAAAAGACTGTTGTAAATCGTAAATCGCTTCGCGACTTGGGTGTCATAAATTTGCTGCATCAGGGTCAATTTAATAGGTTAGGCCAAATTAGTAATTTTTACTTTTTTATGCGCATTTTTTAAATTTTCTTCAATTAAATAGGTCTAAAAATTCATTAATTTCACGTAAACAAGTGAATTTTTGAAATCAAATTAAAAATTAATCCCGGATTAATTTTCTAATTTCCGCCTATGAAACTCAAGCATTCCCGGAACTTCGCCTTGGCAATTTTAGCCTTTGCCTGCAATCCTTCTTCTCCCAGCACCGAAACACAACATCAAGCCGTGGAAAACCCAAGTTACCAATTCCTAGTCGGAACATATACAGATTCCAGCCATCATGGACTCAATCACCTTTATTTTTCTCCTGGGGAAAATTTGATGACTATAGAAACTATTGCCGCAGGAATTGCAAATCCCTCATTCGTCATTGCTTCCAAGGATGGGAAAACAGTGTACTCCTTGGAGGAAGAAGCGGGTGTACAGGGAGGAAATGTCCTCACTTTTTCCAGAAATCCTGAAGACAATTCTTTGACTTTATTGGATCAGGACGCCTCACAGGGAGATCATCCCTGTCATATTTCCTTATCTCCCCAAGAGAATTATGTGATTTTGGGAAATTATTCCGGTGGGAGCATCTCAGTGTTTAAAGCAGACGGAAAAGGCCAATTGAATTTTGTTCAATTAATCCAGCACTCAGGGAAAAGTGTAAATCCGGAACGTCAGGAAAAGCCCCATGTCCATTCGACCACCTTCGATCCTGAGGGAAAAAGGGTTTTGGTAGCAGACCTGGGAACTGATAAAATCTATGTTTACAACTTCCAGCCTGAACGAGCAGAACCACTGCTCTTTTCCGGAGAATTTCCAGTCACTCCGGGCGATGGTCCGAGACATTTGGCTTTTTCTGCTGATGGCAAAGAGGTATTGGTGGTAGAGGAAATGGCTGCAGCGCTGGATGTTTTCCAGTATGAGAATGGGATTTTGACCCCTAAGCAAAGACTCTCGTTAGTAGATGAAAACTTTTCGGGGGAGGTAGGTGCTGCAGAAATTAGGATTTCTCCCGATGGCAAAAACGTGTATGTTTCCAATCGAGGCGAGGCGAATACCATTTCTGTTTTTGCAAAAAATCCATCCGGGCAGTACGATCGCATCCAAAACATTTCGTCGGGAGGCAAAATGCCACGAAATTTCAATTTGACTGCTGACGGGAAATATCTTTTGGCTGCCCACCAAGCCAGTAATGACATTGTGATTTTTGAACGGGATCTAGACTCCGGAAAATTGACCCAGACACTTTGGAAAGCGCAAGTGCACAAGCCGGTTTACCTGCACAGATTGCCAAATTAGGAGGGCTCTTCCCAGGGTTCAGTTCCATAGTGGATTTTCCCATTTCGGATTTCCAGCGGACTGGCCAAATTATTATGGTACAGTTTGCCGGTTCCCAAGCCCTGAGGAATACTTGGTTGATAAACCGCAGCCAATTGGGAAATCGCATTTAAGCCAATATTGCTTTCCAAAGCAGAGGTCATCCACCAGCCAATTCTGCGTTCTTCTGCCAGATTGATCCATTTCCGGGTTTCCAGGATTCCTCCGACCAAGGTTGGCTTCAGAATAATATGCTGAGGGTGCAGGGTATCCAAGAGTACTTCTTTGTCTTTGATACCGATCAGTTCTTCATCCAGAGCAATCGGGATGGGAGTATCCCGGCAAAGCTTGCGCATTTCATCCCACTGTCCGGACCGAATAGGTTGCTCTATGCTGTGAATGTCGAACTCTGCCAATTGCTGAAGTTTACCATGCGCTTCTTGAGGGGAAAAAGCTCCGTTTGCATCAACCCGTAAGACGATTTGATCCTTGGAAAACTGCCTTCGGATATGACCCAAAAGCTCCAATTCCTGCTTAAAATCTATGGCCCCGATTTTCATTTTAATGCAGTCGAATCCTTCTGTTAGTTTTTGGTCAATCTGCCCCAACATAAAATCCCGGTCGCCCATCCAAATCAGGCCATTGATGGGTATTGGTTGTTTTTGATCGTAAAATGAATTGGGAAAAATGCGCTTTCGACCTCCTTGAATCCAATCCAAGAGGGCCATTTCCACTCCAAAACGAATGGAAGGGAGTTCAAAGGGAATTAGCCTTTTCACCCGGTTCAAAATCCCATCCTCTTCCCGGTCCCAGCTTTCTTTGGAAATTTTCGCCAAAGTCTTCGACAAAACCTGCTCAAAATCCTCCCTATAGTCCGGGCTGAGTTTTACCAAAGGGGCTGCTTCTCCCCACCCGATAATCTCTGGGTTTTCAGGGGAAATCGCCTTGATCCAATAAACATCCCGGGTCTTCAGGATGCCTCTGGATGTCCCCGCTTCGAATCTAAATTGAAGCCTACGGTGTAGGTAGGAAAATTGAACCTGGAATGTGTCAGCCATATGCTTTTCGCTCAAGGGGGTTTGGAATGGATGGCTATATTTGCATCCAAATTCAACCCAAGATGGAAATCCCGAAGATTGATCTTAGAGAGTACGAATATACATTACCGGAAGAATGCATCGCTAAATTTCCACTGGAAAAGCGGGACCAATCCAAGTTACTGCACTACCAAAATGGGAAAATCGAGCATTTCCAGTTTTTTAATCTTCCGGAATTATTGCCCTCGGATACCCTTTTGGTGTACAATGACACCAAGGTCATCCCGGCCCGGTTGATTTTCCAACGAGAGTCGGGGGCGAAAATCGAGATCTTTCTGCTTTCACCGGTGGCACCCACCACCGTAATCCCGGAAATCATGCTGGCCAAATTTCCGGTCACCTGGGAAACCATGATCGGGAATGCCAAAAAATGGAAAGATGGGGAAATCCTGAAAGGAAGGGTGCAGATGGGGGAAAAAGAAGTCATTCTCCAAGCCCGCCTGGTCGACCGGGAATCCAAACTCGTTTCCTTTTCCTGGAATGATGCAGAGGTCGCTTTTGTGGATTTGGTGGAAGCAAGCGGGGAAATTCCACTTCCACCCTACCTCAACAGAAAACCCGAAAAAGAAGACAAGGATCGCTATCAAACAGTCTATTCCAAAAAAGAGGGAGCTGTAGCGGCTCCAACAGCAGGCTTACATTTTACAGAAGAGGTATTTGATGGGCTTCGCAGAAAGGGGGTTCAGGAAGCGCAAGTTACCCTACATGTCAGCGCCGGCACCTTTCAGCCGATCAAAGTGGACAATGTCTTGGAGCATCCCATGCACAGCGAGCAAATCCAAGTAACTCGGGAAACCATCGAAAAGCTCTATCTCCACTCCGGAACAGTGATTGCAGTCGGAACTACCTCCATCCGGACCTTGGAAAGTCTGTTTTGGTTCGGTGTCAAACTGATCGAAGAAAAAGGTGAAGAGTTTTTTATCCCCAAGCTTTTTGCCTACGATAGACGTGATAAGGTTCCCAACAAGACTGAATCCCTGAAAGCGATTTTGGAATGGATGGATTCCAGACAGCTGGACTCCATCTTAGGCCAAACAGAGATTTTTATCTTTCCTGGATACCAATACCGTATGATCCAAGGCTTGATAACCAATTTCCATCAGCCAGGATCGACTTTGATATTGCTGATCGCCACCATTTTGGGGGAGGATTGGAAAAATGTCTACCAAGAAGCTTTGGACCAGAATTACCGGTTTTTGAGCTATGGGGACAGTAGTTTGTTGTGGCTTTGAAGGATAAATTTCCGGCTAGATTAAGGCCTTTAGCTAATCTTTCGCTATTTTAAAGAGAACCCTCTTTTAGATTTTTCTTATGAAAAGACTTTTCATTCCCTTTCTTTTAATTTTGATGATTTCCTGTGATCGGGAGAAGCCCGAATCGGGAAAAGCTCAAATTATCATTGAAGGAATCAATCTTTCTGCCCCCAGTACCACAGGGGCAAGAACTCTGGCAGGAGTGCCTTGGGTCCATCCTATGCCTCAGAAACTCTCCGCGAATTTTATTTCCCAAGAATCCGGTCAAGTGTATTCGGTCGAATTTAGCTCTGATTTCAGTGGAGATCAGGCAAGGTTTGAGTTGCCTTTTGGGGCCTACACTTACGAGTCCAACCCTACCGATGCGTTGATTTCTACCACATTGCCCATTCAATTTGGGGGAAATCTGGAAGTGAATTCCAGTCAACTCAAAACCAAATTATCAGGAATCTCGGATTATCAATTGTTTACGTTTCAAAAAAACAACATTGCCTCTACTCCCCAAGCCGTACTTCCTGCCTCGGGAATTCTTGGCAATTCAGGAGATTTTTACTTTCTCTATACCAAAAGCAATTCCCCTTCAACGATTGAAATCCCTCTTGCAAATGGGAAATTCTTTCGTTGGGGAACGGATTCAAAGGCATTTTCTCACAGCAGCTTTTATTTCCGGAGAGAAAGCGGTGACCCAGATCCTATCTTGATTTCTGATCCCAATTTTGATTACCAAAATCAGGTTATCCCCTTAAGCAGCAACCTTTATCCCAAATCCTTGAATCCCTTTCGGGTTAAAACCCTTGTTGATGGGCTTAAAGAAACTTCCGGGCTTCAATGGATTGGAAACAGACTTTTTACGATTAATGATGGAGGAAATTCCGCGGAAATCCAGGAAATCCATCCGGACACGGGGTTAATCCTCAGAAGTATTCAGGTGACGAATGCCTCCAATGTGGACTGGGAAGATTTGGCTGCCAGTCAGGACTATCTTTTCATTGGTGATTTTGGTAACAACAGTGGGAATCGAACTGATCTGAAAATCCTCAGAATCCCGATTTCCACGCTTTTGATTCAGACTCAAGTCACCGCCGAAGTGATCAACTTCAGCTATCAAGACCCAAATGGAGTTTCTAATCCAAACCTGCCCTACGATTGCGAAGCGATGGTTTTTTCTTCCGGCAAACTATACTTGTTTACCAAAGGAACTCTAACCAATGAATCCAGAACCTTTGTGTTGGATCCGACTCCAGGAAATCAGGTGGCTCAAAGAATCGGAATTTTTGAAGCTCCCGGAAAACTCACCGGAGCTGACCTGACCCCTGACGGGAAAAGTCTGATTTTCATCGGATATGAAACTTCAGGTTTTAATTCCAGAGCCTTTGTTTTGGTGTTTCCAAACTCGAATTTAAATGCTATCCCCATCAGCAGTAGTCCGGAGACCTTTTGGCTTGGGAGTGTCAGTCAAACCAGCCAAACAGAAGGGATCACCATCCTTTCCCCAGAAAAAATAAAAATCTCGGGAGAGCAGATCAGCGTTGCTGGGCTTACTGTTCCCCCGAGATTAATGGAATTGGATTTGAAAGGAATTCTTCCGAATTAGGACTTTCTCATTTTTTTGTAGGCATTGATCAAGCCATTGGTAGATCCGTCGTGAGAGTTGATTGTTTCTTCCCCTGACAGTTCAGGTAGGATGCCATTCGCCAAGACTTTCCCGAGTTCTACCCCCCACTGGTCAAAACTGTAAATATTCCAGATCACGCCCTGCACGAAGATCTTGTGCTCATACATGGCGATCAATTGTCCTAGGGTATAAGGAGTAATTTTCTTGACCAGGATAGAATTAGTAGGTCTGTTTCCTTCAAAAACCCGATGAGGGGCAATTTTTTCAATTTCATCCAGAGTTCTTCCCGCTTTGTTCATTTCTGTTTTGACTTCCTCTAGGGATTTTCCATTCATCAAAGCCTCGGTTTGGGCAAAGAAGTTAGACAATAGCTTGGTATGATGATCTCCGATTGGATTATGGGAAATTGCCGGTGCGATAAAATCACAAGGAATCAGGTGTGTGCCTTGATGGATCAATTGATAAAATGCATGCTGCCCGTTGGTTCCCGGCTCACCCCAAATGATCGGGCCGGTGGAATAAGCGACTCTTTTCCCATTTCGTGTGACATATTTTCCGTTACTCTCCATATTTCCCTGTTGGAAATAGGCAGCAAATCGATGCAGGTATTGATCATAAGGCAGGATCGCCTCAGTGGTCGCACCCAAGAAATTGGTATTCCAGATTCCAATCAAGGCCAAAATCACCGGGATATTTTTTTCAAAAGGAGATGATTTGAAATGCTGATCCATGGAATGTGCTCCCGCCAACAAATCCTCAAAATTCTTGAATCCAACCGTGCAGGCAATTGACAACCCGATTGCGGACCAAAGAGAATATCTACCGCCTACCCAATCCCAAAATTCAAACATATTTTGGGTATCGATGCCGAATGCCTCTACCGCTTTGGCATTGGTGGATAGGGCTACGAAATGCTTCGCCACTGCCTTTTCATCTTGGGCATGCTTCAAAAACCAGTTTCTAGCCGAATGGGCATTGGTCATGGTCTCCTGGGTGGTGAAGGTTTTGGAGGCAATAAAAAATAGCGTAGTCTCAGGATCTACTTTTTTAAGCGTTTCCGCGATATGGGTGCCATCCACATTCGAAACAAAGAAAACTTCCAAATTGGGGTTTTGATAAGGTTTCAAAGCCTCTGTGACCATCACCGGACCCAGATCAGATCCTCCGATTCCGATATTCACCAAGGACTTGATGGGTTTCCCGGTATAGCCCAGCCATTTTCCTTCACTGATCTGATCTGAGAAGGTTTTCATTTTAGCCAAAACACTTTGAATATCCGGCATCACATCTTCTCCGTCTACCAAGACAGGATTTCCTGACCTATTTCTTAAAGCAGTATGCAGGACAGCTCTTCCTTCCGTGCCGTTGATGGACTTTCCCGAAAACATAGCCTCAATGGCCGTTTGAAGATCGGTCTCTTTCGCCAGATCAATTAAGGCTTGAAAAATATCTTCATTGACGCGGTTTTTGGAATAATCCACCAAAATATCTTCCAGAGAAATTGAGTATTGTTCAAATCTTCCTGTTGATTCAAAGAGCTGCTTGATTTCCAAGGACTTGTTCTTTTCAGCAAGAGATTGAAGGTTTTTCCAGGCTTGAGTTTGGGTAGGGTTGATCGAATTCATTTCAATAGGTTTAAAAACACCGGGGTAAAAATAAGATTAATCCTCAGCAATCAGTTCGAAAATTCTTAGTTTAAGGCTTGTTCAATTTCCCTTGAGTCTATATTTTTCGGTTTTAAGAATTTATTTATCAGATGCATCGACAGCTTTTCCTGCTTTTGGCTATACTCCTCCCTCATTTTGTCTTTGCACAGACTCCTGAGTTTATCCAGCTCAATCGGCACTTTTATGAAATTCCAGCAGAGCAAAACCAAGATATCGTCATTCGCAAGATGATTTCGACCTCTTCGGATTCTATTAGAATTGAAAGGTTTTTTACCCTGGAAAATCAACTGGTCAGGGTAATCCGAACTGACTTGAAAAAAAATGAATTCCAGGAATTCACGATGGAGGAATACGATTTGGAAGGAAATCTGATTCATAGGCGCCTAGCCAATCTATATAATTCAAAATTCATTGCCACTTACTTTTTGGATGGAGAACAAGTTGGTCAGATCGTTTATCGGGGCGAGCACAAATACACGATTTATCGGAAAGGATATGAAAAACCTTTGGAAAGACTAGAGAATGATTTTGAACCCTATCCGAAAGATGAAAAAGTAAGATTTTCGGATCTAATCGCTCAAAAAACAGGCCTTCCAATAAATAAATGGCCCAAAACCCGACAGTCAATAATTGTTGGAGTGTTGGTAGATACCTTAGGAAATGCAAGAAAAATCGAATGGGTAAACCCTTTGGGAACAGATCCTGAAATTGCTGAGAAATTTGTCAAGGCCGTGAAATCCTGGAGAAAAGGATATGTCCCGGCATTGGATCCTTTGGGTACTCCAATTGAAAAATGGAGGTATTTTCATTTTCATGCCGGAGGAAGATTACCTTCTGGCCCCATTCAGGTTAAATTTTCCAGATAAACCATTCTTCCGTTGAAGCTTTTTATGAGAAAAATCCTGAAAGTACACTTTACCATGATTTTTATGTTGGTCCTTAGTTCCTGCAACCCTTGTAGGGATTTGGATTGCTTGGTTTCCCAATATGACTTTGAGTTTCGAATTCTGGATTCAAACACCGGGTCAGACTTAGTTTTTGGCTCGAAGAGAATTTTTGATCCCAGAGAATTTTCCATGTTTTCCATTTCGGGCACTGGCCAACAGGAATATCCCTTACAAATCCGCTCCTCTTCCTTTTTCACAGGAGATACCACTTTTTATGCAGAGGTTTTTCCTTCTGCTTCTCAAGTTTTTCTCCGCTATCCCAATGGAAAAATTGACACATTAGAACTCTTATTTCGCCAGTTCGATTCGGAATATTGCGGGAGAATCACCGAAATCACCAAACTCAATCGCAATAAAACCCAAAGCTTCACACAGCTAAGGGAAGTCCTTGAATTTATCTATTGATCCATTTGAAGTCCATTCTACTTTTACTCAACTTATCAGCTATGCGCCTCTTATTTACTCTCGCTCTTTGGACACTCACCATCTTTTCGACTTTTGGTCAAGAAAAAATAAGAAAACAAAAGGTGATCTTTTTGAATCAGCACTTTTATGAAATCAGCGGAAAAAACCTTGAGGAAAGAGCCTTTCAAAAAAAAGAGAACACCTTAAAATCCGGGGAAAAAGTTTACTGGATTTTTGATTTGGAAAACAGAATGGTGGAGCAGCGAAAAGTGGGTTACAACCCCACAGAACAATTCAATCAGGAAATCCGCGAGGAATTCGATGAAAACAATGTCCTAAAAAGCCAAACAGTAAAAAACCTGGATAACGGCCGATACATGACCATTTATTTAGAAAATGGAGAAAAAGTAGGCCAAGTAACCTTTCATGGGGATCAAACCTATTCTCTTTGGAGAAAAGGTCTGGATTCGGAGCAAATGCTCAATCGGGATGAGTTCAAACCGGGTTTGGACCAAGATCAGATGATGAGCTTATTCGCAAAAAATCTGAACTATCCGATGTCAGCCAGGATGTCCAGAGAAACGGGAACGGTAGAAATTGCCCTATTGATTTCAGAAACAGGAGAATTGCTGCAAACTGAGGTTGCCAATGCTTACCAGATAAATAAAAAACTTGCCAAAGAAGCCTTGCGAGTGGTGAAGCTTTATCAAGGTCCATTTTATCCAGCTTTGGATTCAGAAGGAAAACCTATACAGGCATGGATGTATATTCCGGTAAGGTTTCGACTCGGGTAATTTGAACCAAATTCCACTAGGATGCTTCCTGGAATGCATCTATTTTTAAAATGCCCAAAAGCTAATCCCTTGATTTTAGTAATTCT
>JAJLJS010000040.1:0-7830 GCA_033844545.1 Cyclobacteriaceae bacterium
ATGCTGGACATGATTTTACCCGTAAAAACCATCAAACTGTAATGAGCTGGAGTAAATGGATTTTAGGTTTATTTCTTATCATCCCTTCCTCTTGGACTCGGGTGAGCAGGTTAAATACAGCCATTGAAAAAGCGGAAACCACCTACGCACAGGCCAAATATGCCGAATCGGTAGAAAACCACTTGGTATTGGTCAATGAATTTCAGCTAAAATCTTCCAGTTTGGATTTCGACCTGGGATTGAGTCATCATTATTCGGAAAAACCTGAGGAAGCCGCTGCCTATTACGACCAAGCCACCCAAAGTGCTGATGAAAAGCTGGCTTCCTTTGCCTACAATCAAGGTGGGGTTTTGTTTGGCACTAAAAAAGAATATGAGGCCGCCCTCAGTAAATTTCAGGCAGCACTGATCAAAGACCCGGGAAATGAAGAAGCCCGGTACAATTACGAGCTATTGGCGCGATGGCTGAAAAGAGATGAAGAGCGAAAGAAACAGGAGCAAAACAAGCCCGAGCCTTCCGAATTTGCCAAACGCAAAAAAGCAGAAGCCGATCGCCTGGTGGAACAATTTCGCTTTAGTGACGCTTTAAATGTAATGAATGATGCTTTGGCTCAGGACGAAACAGTAGCCGCGTATCAGGATTTTATCAATTCACTCAAAGATGTCGTGGAGATCAATGAAAAATAAACTGGGAATTCTTATTCTGGGATTACTTCTGCTGAGCTTTGGAGAAAGCTTCGGACAGAGTTCCGGTGACTACTTCAACAGGGCCGCAAGATCCTATGTCAAAACAGAAAAAGAGCAAGCACTTCAAACTGTCAATGACGGACTTACCAAGTTTCCAAATGATGCCAAACTAAAGGCTCTCAAGGAAAAACTCGAACAGGAGCAGGAGCAAGAACAGCAGCAAAACCAACAGAATCAGCAACAGCAAAACCAGCAGCAGCAAAATCAACAAAGCGAAGGCGAGCAGGGAGATTCCCAGTCCGATCAAAAGGATGGTGAAAAAACCGATGAAGACAAAGCTAAAGAGGGTCAGGAAGGGCAAAATCCTTCTGATAAAAGTGAAGAAGCCGGAGAAAACGCCAACGACCAGATGGATGCCAATCTAGCGGATCGTCAGAAAAAACTGGAAGAAATGCGTGAAAAGCTCAAAGCGATGAACCTCTCCCCTGAGCAGGCTCAGCAGATTTTGGAATCCTTGAATGCGGCTGAGCTTCGCTACATCCAGCAAAACAAGAAAACTCCGACCCAAAGACCCAAAAGAGGCTTGCCGGATTGGTAAAAACTATCCGGAAGCCTACAGGACAGGTATGGGAGAAATTTTCGAACCAACTCTAAAAGAACTAAACCCAAATAAACATGTATAAAGAAGTATATATCGTCTCAGCAGTAAGAACTCCGATCGGAAGTTTTGGAGGCAAGCTTTCTGGAATGACCGCTATAGAGCTGGGCAGCACGGCCATCAAAGGTGCACTTTCCAAATCCGGAGTCAATGCTGAAGCCGTTCAGGAAGTTTTTATGGGCAATGTAATCTCGGCAAATCTCGGCCAGGCACCCGCCCGGCAAGCGGCAATCGGAGCAGGGATAGGATACCAAGTACCCTGTACCACCATCAACAAAGTCTGTGCTTCCGGAATGAAAGCGGTGATGTTTGCCGCTCAGTCCATCATGCTCGGAATCAACGAGGTCGTGGTGGCCGGTGGAATGGAAAGCATGTCCAATGTGCCTTTTTATGTGCCAAAGGCCCGTTTTGGCTATAAATATGGAAATGCAGAATTCGTAGATGGCTTGGTGAAAGACGGGCTTTTCGAGGTCTATTACAAATTCCCGATGGGTAACTGTGCGGATAATACCGCCAAGGAAATGAACATCTCCCGGGAGGATCAAGATGCCTATGCCATCCAATCCTACAAAAGATCAGCAGAAGCCTGGGAAAAAGGCATGTTCAAAGACGAGATCGTACCGGTAGAAATGCTGGGAAGAAAAGGCGAAACGGTCCTGATGGATGAAGATGAGGAGTATAAGAATGTATTTTTTGACAAAATCCCTTCCCTAAGACCAGTTTTTGACAAGAATGGAACGGTCACCGCAGCCAATGCTTCCACCATGAATGATGGAGCATCCGCTTTGGTTTTGGTGAGTAAAGAAAAAGCCGAGGAATTGGGCTTAAAGCCTCTGGCCAAAATCCGTGGCTTTGCCGATGCCGCTACAGATCCGCTTTGGTTTACTACCGCTCCTGCTCTGGCAATTCCAAAAGCGCTGAAACATGCCGGAGTTTCCTCCGATGAGGTTTCCTTTTATGAAATCAACGAGGCATTCTCTGCTGTGGCATTAGCAAACCAACGCCAGCTCAAGCTGGACAATGACAAATTGAATGTCTTTGGAGGGGCGGTCTCTCTGGGGCATCCTTTGGGAGCTTCCGGCGCCAGAATTATCACCACTTTGAATTCTGTTCTTCACCAAAAATCCGGCGACATCGGTGTCGCAGGGATCTGCAACGGTGGTGGGGGTGCTTCCGCCATGGTGATTGAAAAAATGTAATAAATCCAACTAATCAAAAATAGAGCAGGTCGAAAAGCCTGCTCTTTTTGTTTCCCAATCTCAATCCTTTTGCGCTGCCCTGGGAAAGCCCGAGGTGTATTCAATCGACAGGGAATCTTTTCCCCCGATCACAAACATGGCTTCTAGTCCAGAAATAGACTCAGCCAGTGCTTTTGCTTTTTCAGGCCCCATGGACATAAAGGCCGTTGCCAAAGCATCCGCTTCTGTCGCGGATTCTGCCAGAACGGAAACTGAGACCATGGAATGGCTGACTGGAAATCCTGTTATGGGATCGAGAATATGCGGTCTTCTGATTCCGTTTTCATCCACATAAAACTTCCGGTAATTTCCCGAACTGCTGATTGCCAGGTGATCGAGCTCTACTTTGGCCAAAAGCACATTGACATTCCCCAATTCTACCTGCACAGGGTCCTCAATTCCGATAGACCATATCGTTCCCCGAGAGTTTATCCCTTTTGCCTTCATTTCCCCACCTATCTCCACCAGATAATTTTCTACTCCCGCTTGTTCCAGCACCTCCGCAAGTTTGTCTATGGCATATCCCTCCCCTAATCCGGTAATATCGAGTTTTACCTCAGGCTGAATAGCCTGAAATCCTGAGTCCGTTTGGGCTATTTTTTGGGTAAAACCAACCAATTGCTTCAGTTCAGCCACTCTTGCGGAGTCTATGGATTCTCTTTGTTCAAAGGAAAATCCCCAAGCCTTGATCAAGGGAAAAAGTGTGGGTTCAAAAAACCCTTGGCTCAGTTTGTGATATTTCTTGGCCGAATCCATCATATCCCGAAAGGTGAAGGAAGGATTTTTTAAAAACCCGGATTGATTAAAGACAGATACTTCAGACTCTTGGATGTAGGAATTGGAAGCTGAATTGATCAGAGCAAAAACTGAGTCAAAAGCCGGCTGGAAATCTTTTTCCAATTCACTGGTTTGGATCCGGTAATAGGTCCCAAAAATCTCCCCCTGATAGGTTCGGTATTCTTTTTCTTTTTCCTGGCAGGAGACAAAACCCAAAAGGGTCAAGAGTAGTACAAATGGGGTAATTCTCATGGTCGAAATGATCTTGGATAGAGAGGTAAAATTGAGATGCTCTCATTAAATTCACCCAAAATTACTCAAATTGAATTCTGGGGAGTTAATTTTCCCTGAAACTTAAAATTCATTCCAGCAATGGATCACCCAATTCCGCAGACTATCCCATTTCTCAAAACTTGGAGTATTTACCTTGTGCTCACCCTGTGCCTGAGTGGGATATACGGCAATTCCTTTTCACAAGACACCATTCGCACCTATTATGATGAGGATTCCTTGCTGATCAAAGAAGTTTTCACAAAAGTCGATGGCAAAGCTCAGGGAGAAGTCAGGCTCTTTGACCTGAATGGAAAGCTGGTTTTGATTGGTCAGCTGAAAGATGACAAGAGAAACGGGCTGTTTTACGACTTGGATCCAGATTCCGGGGATACCTTGAGAGTCGTAAAATTTGAAAACAACCTGAGGCAGGGATTGACCCAGAGCTTTTTTCCCGGTGGCCAAGTCAGTCAGGAATCTTTTTTTGTGGACAATCAATTGGAAGGACTGGTCACCTCATATTATGAAGATGGGACGATTCGTGACCGGTCAGTTTTCAAGAGAAACAAGCCCGAGGGCATTACGGAGAGCTTTTACCCGAATGGAAAAATCAAATCCAGAATTTCTTTTAGCAATGGGCAATACGACGGAAAAGTCGAAGATTTTGACGAAGAAGGTAATTTAATCTCCTCGACCACCTATGCCAAAGGAGTGCTCAACGGCCCTGATATTCAATATTTCAGCAATGGAAAAATCCGATCCCAACGGAATTTTGACCAAGGCGAATTGGACGGAGCGTATCTGGTGCTATTCGAAAACGGGCAAGAGGAGCGAAAAGGGTTTTACAAAAAAGGGCTTCCCGAGGGGGAAATGCTGGAGTTTTTTCCAAATGGTAGCGTGAAAATGAAGGCGGTCTATTCCAAAGGAATACCTATCCAGCCAACTCTTTATCATTATGAGGACGGAACTTTAAAATCCAGAGTCAGCTATGAATCCAATGGCAGAAAAGTTCGGGAAGAGAGCTTTTATCCAAGTGGAAAGCCATATTCCATTGTCCCTTTTCAAAACGGAGCAGAACAGGGCCAAGTGAAAATCTTCTATGAAAATGGCAATCCCAAGGAAATCAGAAACTACAGCTCGGGACGGCTGGACGGAAAGCAAGAATGGTATGGGGAAGACGGATCAATTAGCCGGACAGAGTTTTACGAAAACGGAATTATTGTCAAGAAATAAGCCCAGACCTAAGGCAAAGGAAAGACCTTTTTCTATTTTTGCCGAAACGATTTGAACATGAGCAATGCCATCAAAGAAACCCATTTTCAATTTCCCGGTCAGGTGGGTTTTTATAAAGGAAAAGTACGAGACGTCTATATTTTCGAAAAAGAACTTGTCGTCGTAGCCTCCGATAGAATTTCGGCCTTCGACGTGGTATTGCCCCGTCCGATTCCCTTCAAAGGCCAGGTGCTCAACCAAATTGCTGCGGGATTTTTGAAAGCCACCTCGGACATTGTTCCTAACTGGGTTACAGCTACCCCCGATCCTAGTGTCACCATCGGCAAGCGTTGCGAACCTTTCAAAGTAGAAATGGTCATCCGGGGCTATATGTCCGGACATGCCGCTAGGGAATACAAAGCTGGCAAAAGAATGCTTTGTGGTGTTCCTATGCCAGAAGGAATGAGAGAAAACGACCCCTTTCCTGAACCAATCATCACTCCAACCACAAAGGCTTCAGAAGGCCATGACGAAGATATTTCCAGAGAAGAAATTCTGGCTCAGGGCATCGTAAGCGAGCAAGATTATGTCATTTTGGAAAAATACACCAGAGCATTATTCCAAAGAGGGCAGGAAATGGCCAAGGAAAAAGGATTGATCCTGGTAGATACCAAATATGAATTTGGGAAGTTTGGGGAAGAAATTCTCCTGATCGATGAGATTCATACCCCCGATTCTTCCCGGTATTTCTATGCAGAAGGGTATGAGGAAAACCAGGAAAAAGGACTTCCGCAGAAGCAGCTTTCTAAGGAATTTGTCCGGCAATGGCTTATTGCCAATGGTTTTCAGGGAAAGGATGGCCAGACAGTGCCTGAAATGACCGATGAAATTGTAGAAAGTATTTCGGATCGCTATATTGAGCTGTTCGAAAAAATCACCGGAGAGAAGTTTGTGAAAGCTGAAAACTCCGATATTGAATCCAGAATAGAAACCGCAATTCTGGGCTATCTAGCCCAATAATCAAACAATTTGTATGAAATACACCATTGATAAAAAAGAGCAATACGTAGTTTTCACCCCAATGGAAGAGAAGTTGGACTCTCTTCTGGCTCCTGCTTTGAAGTCCGAACTTTTGACTATCCATGCAGAAGGATTCCCCAACATCGTCTTGGACATGAGCCAGGTAAAATATGTGGATTCCAGTGGATTGAGTGCCCTTTTGGTGGGAGACCGGGAATATGGGAGAAACGGAGGAATCTTCGTGATTTCCGGTGT
Organism: Cyclobacteriaceae bacterium; assembly: GCA_033844545.1. Lineage (GTDB taxonomy): Bacteria > Bacteroidota > Bacteroidia > Cytophagales > Cyclobacteriaceae > Algoriphagus. The sequence continues at coordinate 6,117 of JAJLJS010000040.1, forward strand.
TCAAGAGCATGTGATGAAGCTTTTGAAGATCTCCATGTTGGACAAAAAACTCAACTTGGTCAATACCCTGGAGGAAGCCGGGGAGGCAATCTTCATGCATGAAATTGAAAACGGAGAAGAGGAGGAGGAAGATTGATTCCTGAATTTGAAGTTACCATATTAGGAAACACCTCTTCCATCCCTGTCCATGGAAGAAATCATACTGCCCAAGTCGTTCGATTTGGGCAGGAGTTTTTATTGCTGGATTGTGGAGAAGGAACTCAAATTCAAATGAGAAAATTCAAGGTCAAACCTTCCAAAATTTCTCATATTTTCATATCCCACCTTCACGGGGACCATTATTTAGGCTTGGTCGGACTTTTGTCCAGTTACAACCTTGCCAAAAGAACCCAGGCACTTACCATTTTTGGACCCAAAGGCTTGGATGAAATCATCACTACCCATTTCCGCTGGAGCAATACCCATCTTTCCTATCCATTGAATTTTACGGAGACCCAGGCAGAGGGGATGAATCTTTTGTGGGATCATCCCAGATTTTCTGTTTTTAGCTTCCCCTTAGTGCACCGGCTTCCGACTACAGGATTTTTAATCCAAGAAAAAGAAGGGCTGAGAAGTTTGAACAAAGAGAAGCTTCAGGAAAGAAAACTACCTCTAGAGGCCATTCAAAGCCTTCGGCAGGGTCGGGATTTTAGGGATTTGGCTGGAAATGAGTATTTGGTAAAAGATTATTGCCTCCCTTTGCCTCCATTGCGGAGCTATGCCTTTTGTTCTGATACACGTTTTGAACCTGGCCTGGTGGAATATATTACAGGGGTAGATCTTTTATACCATGAATCCACTTTCATCGAGGCCGATGCTTTTCGGGCCAAAGACACGTTTCATAGCACAGCCTCCCAAGCTGCTGAGATTGCCAAGCTATCGAAAGCAAAAAATCTATTGCTGGGCCATTTCTCCTCCCGCTATGGGGAACTTGACCAAATGTTGATCGAGGCACAAACAGTATTTTCAAATGTAGAGTTGAGTATCGAAGGAAACAGTTACGCAATTTTGCCTGCATATGAATGAACAACACCAAAGCCGGAAAACCAACCTGTTTTTTATTCTGGGAAGTATCTTTCTGACCAATGCGATCCTGGCAGAAATCATCGGGGTGAAAATATTCTCCGCCGAAAAAACATTGGGGTTCGATCCGGTAAACTGGAGTTTTTTTGACGAGTACCTCCTGGACTTCAACCTGACTGCCGGGGCTATAATTTGGCCTGTGGTCTTTATCACCACAGACATCATCAATGAATATTTCGGGAAGAATGGCGTCAAAAAAATCAGTTTTATCACCGCGGGATTGATTGCTTACATCTTTGTAATCATCAGCATTGTGACAGTTTTGGTGCCGGCTGATTTTTGGATTGAAGTAAATGCCAAGACACCAACTGGAGATGATTTTGACATCAATTATGCCTTCAATTCGATTTTCAGACAGGGACTGGGAATCATCATTGGGTCTTTAACCGCCTTTTTGCTGGGCCAGTTGGTGGATGTTTTTGTTTTTCAAAAACTCCGGGCAGTTACTGGCGCCAATATGATTTGGCTTCGGGCTACAGGCTCCACACTCGTTTCGCAATTTATTGATTCGTTCGTGGTCCTGGGTATCGCTTTTTATGTTTTCGGAAATTGGAGTATTAGCCAAATCATAGCGGTCGGCTTGATCAATTAT
>JAJLJS010000041.1:0-10055 GCA_033844545.1 Cyclobacteriaceae bacterium
AAAGCCATTGATGGATTTTTACTGGAATTGCTTAGATCCTTTTCTACTTTTAGGAAAAATTAATCCCCATGCAAAAACACATTTTATGGGTGGTTTTCACCCTTTTTCTGGGTCATTTTGCTCAGGCACAGGAAGATTACTACTTCCCCGGAGAAAAATTTGATCCCTCCATTCCTTCTCCTTCCGAATTTCTGGGTTATCCGATCGGCGATTGGCATACGCGCTATGACCTGATCGTGAAGTATTTTGAAAAACTCGATCAACTGAGCGAAAGCGCTAAGCTTTTTACCATCGGCTACACCCATGAGCATAGACCCAAAGTGATCCTAACCATCGCTTCGACCCAAAACATGGGAAATCTGGAAGAAATCCGCCAAAAACAACTCCAATTGGCAGATCCTTCCCAGCCCAAACCTGATGTGTCTTCTATGCCTTCGATCATCCACTTGGGCTATGGCGTTCACGGAAACGAACCCTCCTCGGCCGAGGCTGCCATGCTGACGGCTTATTGGCTGATGGCTTCCCAGTCGGATTTGGCGAAGAATCTCAGAGAAAATTCCGTTGTCCATATCGATCCTACACTAAACCCAGACGGACGAGACCGTCACAGCCTTTGGGCCAACTCCAACAAAGGTTTTCCTGCGGTTGCTGATCCTTTGGACCGAGAGCACAATGAGGCCTGGCCAGGAGGCCGGACCAACCATTATTGGTTTGACCTGAACCGGGATTGGCTTCCGCTTGCCCATCCCGAATCTCAAGTGAAAGTCGAATGGTATCATCAGTGGTATCCCAATGTGACCACGGATTTCCACGAAATGGGCACTAACAGCACCTATTTCTTCGAGCCGACCAAACCTTATGGGTCAGAAAATCCAGTGGTGCCGAGAAAGAATTACGACGATATTAATCCCCGCTTCGCCAAGTATTTCGCCAAATACATGGACGAAATCGGTAGCCTGTACTGGACCAAGGAAGTCTTTGACAACAGCTATCCGGGCTATGGATCAACTTATCCGGATATTCATGGTGGACTGGGTTTGGTATTTGAAACGGCAAGCTCCCGAGGACATGTGCAAAATAGCCAACGCGGACCGATCACCTTTGCTTTTACCATCCGAAATCATGTAGTGAATTCCCTGGCTACGATGGAAGCAAGCTTGGACAATCGGGTCTACATGCATGAGTATCTTCGGGAGTTTTTCCAATCTGCGGTGGCTGAAGGCGCTAAAGACCCGGCAAAAAACTATGTATTCGGAGACGAGTTCGACGAAAGCAGAAACCGTCTTTTCGTACAATTCCTTTTGGATCATAAAATCAAGGTATTTGAAAACACAGCTGACTTGACGGTCGGAGGAAACGCCTTCAAAAAAGGGAAATCCTGGGTAGTTCCCACCAACCAGCCCCAGTACCGAATGGTCAGAACCATGTTTGAGTATGTGAAAGAATTTGCGGACTCGGTATTTTACGATGCTTCTGCTTGGACCATGGCTGCGGCCTATGGGATGCCTTTTGCAGCAGCGCCTACGGCAAAAACAGGAAGTCAAGTAGCTGAGGTCAAAGCTCCTACTTTTGCATTTCCTGAAGGAAAGGCCTATGCTTACCTGATCGATTGGTCGGATTATTATGCTCCGAAGATGCTTTTTGAACTCCAAAAAGCGGGAATCCATGTCGAATCGGTGCATAGAGCCTTTTCTTCCCAAACCCAAGATGGAAAAGTGGAATTTGGAGCCGGAACGCTGATGATTCCCATGGGCTTCCAAAAAATGAACCCAGAAGTAGTCAGCTCTAAAATCAAGGAAATTGCCGGAAAAACACAGCAAAAAGTGTATGCTGTCCAGACAGGCTTAAATTTAAATGGAATTGATTTGGGGTCGAATTTGGTCTCTGCTGTTCAGGAACCCAAGGTACTGATGATGGTTGGAACAGGAATTAACTCTTACGAAGCCGGAGAAATCTGGAATCTGCTGGATCAACATTTGGGTATGCCCATTACTAAAGTCAATACAGAACAAATGGGCAGGGTAAATCTCTATCAGTTCAATACTTTGATTATGCCTTCGGGAAATTATAATTTCTTTTCCGAAGCTCAGGTAAATCACCTCAAAGACTGGGTAAATCGTGGCGGAACGATCATTTCCATGAAAAACGCCTCCCTTTGGCTTAACCGAGTAGGCATCACCAAGGAAGAACCCGTGAAACTGGAGGAGGAAAAAGAACCTGACACTCTCCCCTTCAGCACCCGGAATGACTTTGAGGGCGCCAAGGAAGTTGGAGGAAGTATTTACTTAGCCGAATTGGATCTTACCCATCCGATTGCCTATGGGTATCACCGAAAAACCCTTCCAGTGTACAGAAATACATCCATTTTCATCAAGCCAAGCTCAGACAAATATCTGACTCCAGTGAAATACACTGCCAATCCCCATTTGGGAGGATATATCAATAAGGCCAATTTGGAAAAATTGAAACTCAGCGCAGGAGTGGTGATCTCCTCAGTCGGTCAAGGAAGAGTGGTTCATTTCTTCGACAGTCCCAACTTTCGAGGGACTTGGTTTGGAACCAACAAACTGTTTCTGAATGCCCTTTTCCATGGAGACAACATGGATTAGAGAATTTGAGATTTGAGAAAAAAAAGCCGCCGGAATCACATCCAGCGGCTTTTTTAACATTTAAACCCTATAAGAACCATCTACGATCGCATCGTAGATTTTTGCAAATTTTTTATCATTTATTATAAGTCAACTGGATTGTGCCCGCCAAAATACCCATTGGCGTTTCCAAACTTGCTTCATGCTTAGTCACCAACTCTTTGTCCGAAATGGAGACCACCTGATATTCCACAACATTCTCTTGATCGTCAGTCATTTTCAAAACATCTCCTGCAAGCATCCAAGTACCTCTACCGTTGATGGTTCCTTGAGCATCGGAAATCACATAGCTCATGTCTTGGTTCAGGTTTAATTTTCCCCCTATATGAAGTGATTTGCCACCTTCCACTACTCCCGGTATTTCTGGTCCTGAAGTTTGTTCAAATTGAAAATCAGATCCAGTCCACTCGCCTTGAATATCCTTTTCACCTCCTCCTATTTGACAGGAGAAAAGAAAAACAAGAGCACACAATAATGGAATTCCCACCAGAAAACGGGCTTTATCCATCCTACTTGATTTCGGTTTGTTCATCATAATTATTCTTTTTTTGGTTTGAAATTGGTTAAAACTTGGGATAAAATTGGATTGAGAAACGGAAATGGATTGAACCAGCAGTCGGCTATAGGCAATCGGCTCGAAGGCTTCGATAACCCCAGAATCTGCTTCAAATTCATGGACCTCCTTCAGCGATTTTTCGAGGAGATAGAGAAAGGGATTGATCCAAAAAAGACCTTTTATTACCTGAAGCACCATCAAATCCCATGAATGCCCTTTAGCCACATGCATGGACTCATGTTTCACTATTTGATGGATGCCCTCCGAGTTTAAATGAGACTCTGGAAGCAATACCCAACTGAAAAATGAGGAAGGAGAAAAAGCCTCATTTACGGCAATCTTTGCTCCGGAGAAATAAATTTTTCTGGATTTTCTGATTTGAGAAAGAAGCAAAAAAACGGAATAGCCAAGTCTAAAAATCATCACTCCAGAAATGGCCAAATACCCCAATACCAAAAGACCGGAAAAGCCAAAGGAATTGGTGTTTATTAGTTCTGGGGAAATTTCCGAATCCACAAATCCAGCGGCAGGAAGAAGTCCATTCCAGGTTTGAGCAGGCAAATCTGATTCCAAAAGCAAGGGAATATTCAATCCTGGTAGGATGAATGCTAAACCTAATCCCAAAAGCAAATAAGTTCTACTCCAAGAGAAAAAGGTCAGGTGTTCCAAAACCAATTTATATACCAGCCAAACCAACCCCAAGGCTAGGGTACTTTCAAGTAAATAAATAAGGTAGAAATTCATTGGTCTCCTCCTTTTTCGTATTGATCAATCATTTTTTGCAATTCTTCCACTTCCTTACCTGATATCTTTTTTTCCTTAACCAGAAAGGATAGGACATTTTCTACAGATCCTCCGAAAAAGTCCTTCACTACCCGGTTAAAGGTCTTTTTTTGGTAATCATCCTCTTTCACCAGGACGAAATATTCATGTGTCTTTCCATAGGCTTTATGGCCTAGGTATCCTTTTTTCTCCAAGGATTTTATGGTGGATGCCAAAGTCGTATAGGGCGGTTTTGGATCTGGCAATTGGTCCAAAATGTCCCGAACGACAGCCCTTTCCAACTTCCAAAAGACCTTCAAGGCCTGCTCTTCTTGGGGGATTAAGTCTTCCATAGTCCGAAAGTAAGAGGTTCATTTGACAAAACCTACGATTCAATCATTTTATTACGATCATATCGTAGATGTTTATTAAAAACAACCCCTGATCTCTTCAGGGGCTATTATTATGTTGGCTTAGTTTACAATTTAAATTTAATCGGCAAAGTCATTTGCGTATTTACAGCTTTTCCGTCCATTTTTCCCGGTGTCCATTTTCCGGATTCTGCCACGATCCTTGAGGCTTCTTCATCGCAACCGGCACCAATCCCCTGGATGATTTCAATATTTTCCACAGAACCGTCAGATTTGACCACAAATGCTACCAATACCAATCCTTCAATACCTTTTTCCTTGGCGGTTTCCGGATATTTCAGATTATCGATCATGTATTGGGTAAAGCCCGGCATTCCTCCCGGAGGCACAGGCATTTCATCTACCTGCTTGTGGACGGATTCTTGGGCTGAGACTTCTGGCGTAAGAAAGTTTAACCCAACAAAAGCAAGGAATGCAACTAGAAATTTTATTTGAAATAACTTTTTCATAGGAATTATTCTGTCTTTGAATTTGAATTGTAACCATAGGCTACCACGATCAGCTCATTTGCGGAAGGAATAGTCTTTTCGGCAGAAGATAATTCAGGAGAAGTGGGTTTTGATTCACTTCCTGCAAGCTTAAACCGGATGGGCAATCTCATCCGCGTATTTACAGCAATCCCCTTTTGATACCCGGGTTCCCAATTTGGCGCTTCAGCCACCACTCGAATGGCCTCCTCATCTGCCCCGGCTCCGATTCCTCGAAGGATCTCAGGATTGGAAATGGAACCGTCTTTATTGATGGTAAAGACCACGATGACTGTCCCTTCTACTCCCATCTTCCGGGCTTCTTCTGGATACCTCAGGTTTTTCATCAAATACTGGTTCCATGCCTGCAATCCTCCAACCGGCTGAGGTTGCTCCTCTACCACATCAAAGATTTCCTTTCCGTCTTTTCCTACATCACTGATCCGGGCCATCAAATTAGAAGGTCCAACGGAGGTAGATTTTTCGACCATGGTCGGCCCTTCAATTTCCTGTTCGGGGGTAATCTCACAGGAGAAAACGGTGATTAAGAGTGCTACTGCCGGAATCAAGGCGAGAAACCGGGCCTTTTGGTGTGGAGTTGAGTTGGTTTTAGTCAGCATAAGAATGCGTTTTTTGGTTTGAAATTGGTTAAAGTTGTTCATAAACTGCCAGCCCGGCTTGGGCGTGATCAATTGCAACAAAAGTGTTGCATATTCCTTTGGGGACACCTGAGCGGTTACCCCCTGATCTGCCTGGTACTCGTGAACTTCCCGCAGAGATTTTTCATAGACGTAAATCAAGGGATTGAACCAAAACAGGACTTTTGCAAAGTTGACCAGAAGCAAATCCCAGCTATGTTTCAATCTCACATGTACTGATTCATGAGCCAATATCTGCTGCTGCTTGGGATCCTGGGGATCAAATTCCGGCATCAGGATATAGTCAAAAAAGGAAGCGGGAATAAATTCAGGATGGATGGCGACCCAGTGGTTTTGGAATCTGGCCAATTGAGCCTGGCCGATCAATCGCTGGGAAATCATGAATCCCAAAATCAACCTGGCCGCTACGAATACAGCACCTGCCAGGTATCCTGCAAACAGAAGCTCCATCCAAGTCCAGGTGAAAGTCTCCGCTTCCACCTGATCCCCCACCTGAAAAGTCGGAAGGGTAAATTCCCGAACCGCTTGTGGACCAAAACCCATCCCTTCAAAACTCAATAAAGGTATGATCAGGGATAGTCCCAAAATGGATAGCAAAGCAGCTCTGTTCCAGCTGAAAAAGGTAAGTCCGCTAAACAATCCTCTATAGACCAGCAAAGAAACAGTCAAACAAACGCTGGCTTCTAACAAATAAATCAGAACCTCATTCATCCCTTCTTAACATCATCCATTCCGTCAATCAATTTCTGTAGATCTTCAATTTCCTTTTCGGAAATGTTCTTTTCTTTCACCATAAAGGAGAGAAAATTCCCAACCGACCCGCCAAAGAAATTTTTGACATACCGGTTAAACGACTTCTTGCTGTACTCTTCCTGCTTCACAATCGGCTTGTAAAGATTCACAGTCCCGTAGGTTCTGTGGGAGAGATACCCCTTCCGCTCAATATTCCGGATAGTAGAGGCCAAAGTGGTATATGGGGGTTTTGGATCGGGAAGCTGCTCCAGAATATCCCGAATAAGCAATTCACCTTGATTCCAGAAAATGGTCATGATTTGCTCTTCGTGTTGATTTAACTCTTCCATAGGTTTTTGATTAAGTGGTTTTTTTGTTACGATTATTTAGTAAGTCTACGATTTAAATTTAATAGCTGCAAATTATTTTTACTTTTTTCCCAAAAAAAAAAAGGAAAACCAAATCTGGCTTTCCTTCCTCCTTTTCAGCATTCCTGGGGTTTCAATCGTATTTGGCCTGAATGACAACCGTTCTGGCCAAAACCGGAGACACCATGAAATACCCCAATACTTCAGATTTTCCTTGGATTACTTTGATGTTGGTTTCGGGATTTTGAGGAGGAGGACTAAAAAGACCTCCATCGCTAAAGAGCAAATTGACGAGTTGATTCAAATAATCAAATGCATCCCGGTTTAACCGATACAACTCAAGCCTGACCCGATCGTTTTCCTGAAAAGCATACCCCAGCTCCAGACCCTGCTCAAAAAACTTCAACCCAAAGGTATCGTCAAATAGCAGGTAATCATCCCGTTGATTTTTGAGCGTATCATTCTCGATCACCCGAATTCTGTAATTGTTATCCTGAGTAAATGGAACTTTGCCATACACCTTGATATAATATCCTTCCTCCCGAAAAAGCCTTTCTTCCTGAAATTCCCAAGTGATGCTATCCACGATGGGAGGCTCCAACATGATCCCCTCAGATCGAAAGACCACATCTTTCCACCTGACAAATAATTGATACTTCTCCCCGACTATGGCCCGTTCCGAAGGATTTACCGGTCTGTAGGATTGGGTGGCACCGATGTATCGAAAGGGAATGACTTTGTCTGTGCCGGGAATGGTAATGACTACTTCTGCATCTGTGACTACCTCAGAATCCAATGAATCGTAATAGTCCTTCGAAAGGGTAATTCTTACGGAATTATAAATCCCGTTATCCGTCCAAATTCCTTCAATGGTAGGAACCAACTGATCTTTCTCCCCCAGTGGAAGGAAAACTTCCTCTTGACAGGCAAAGAACAAAACCGCAATGAAAAACAACCAAATCCTCTTCATCAGAATTGAAAATTATAGGTTATGGATGGCAAAAAGGTAAACAAGTACGTCATGACCACTCCCGGGCGGGAACTGACAATTTCTCCGTCTGAAGGTTCAAACCGAAAATCGTTGTTGTATATCTCCCGGAATTCATAGGCAAAAGGATTTTTCCTTCCATAGAGGTTGTAAATGGAAAAATTCCAGCTCCCTCTCCATTTCCTTCCTTTATCAGCATTTCTCCAGGTGACAGAAGCATCCATCCGATGATAGTCAGGAAAGCGATCCTCATTTCTATAATTGGAATACAAGGGAACATTTTGATTATCGACCACATAGCTTCCCACCGGGAAGGATACCGCCAGACCGGAGGTGTAAACAAAGGTCAATCCCGCTGACCAGGAAGGCGAAAACTCATGATTTAAAACCAAGGTAAAATCATGGGGACGATCAAAACGGGGATTATAGGATTGGCCCAAACTGACTCCTTCGATTTGTCGCCAAGTTCGGGACCAGGTATAGGCAATCCAGCCTGTTGTTTTCCCGGTATTTTTCCGCAGCAAAGTCTCCACACCATAGGCCCAACCATCTCCGGAAAGCACTTCAGTTTCCACCTGATCGGTGAATAGTACCTGAGCCCCATTTCTAAGGTCAATCACATTTCTCAGATCCTTGTAATATCCTTCCACGGAAAACTCCCAACGGTTACGGTCAAAATTCTTGAAAATCCCCATGGAAAATTGGTCGCTGCGGATGGGTTGGGTATATCGATCTGCCAAAATCCATCGGTCTATCGGCAAACCAGCGGAGCTGTTGGTTGCAATCTGAACATACTGGAAGTTTCGGTTGTAGGCTGCTTTAAAGGAAAGTTGGTCATTGACCAAATACCGAAAAGCGACCCTGGGTTCGAGACCCTGATAAAACTCCATAGGTTCAAATCTCCCAAAAGCCACAGAATCTGTTTCCTGATCCCGTTGAGGAATATCATTCGGATAGGAATACTCCACACCTTCACCCAATTGATGGTACAATCCCCACCGAAGTCCAAGTTCTGTACTTAGTTTCGGGGAAAATTCATGCTGAAGTCCAACGAAGAGATTGTTGAGTAGTCCGTTCTTCGGATTGGTTTTGATCGATTGAATTCCACTTTCCGGATCCGGCTCCAAATCAATTGGAGCGAAATGATAAAACTGGCTATGCAAGCCCCAGTTGAGGGAAGTAGTTTCACGGAGATTCCGAGTCCAGATAGCTTTGATTCCAGTTTCAGTCAGGAGGTTGGTCCATTCAAATCCATTCTCGGGATCATTGATGTCGATTTTGTAAGAATACCGGGAATGGTATCCCTGAAGGTCAAAAAAGGACTTTTCAGAATTCACCCGATTCCAATTGACCGAGCTTACCCAGTTGGTCCATCCCAGTCCAAACTCCTCATCCAAACCCAGAAAATCGGATCCCTGATAAGAACTGACCGAAAGCTTGTCTTTTTCTCCCAAAATAAAGGAAAACTTACCGCTCAAATCATGAAAGTTGAGTTTGTTGTTCTTCAGGTTTTCGTCGGAAGAAAGCTTCAAAAAAAGATCTGCATATGTCCTTCTTCCACTCACAATAAAACTGGAATTTTTTCCAAACAGAGGACCGTCCAAAGTCAGTCTGGATGAAATACTTCCAATTCCCCCGTTTCCATGAATTTGTGATTTGTTGCCTTCCAGTAGTGTAATATCTATCAGGGAGGAAGCCCTTCCTCCAAAAGAAGAAGGCATATTTCCCTTGTAGAGATCAACTTTCTTGAGAGCATCCGGATTAAACACGGAAAAAATTCCAAAGAAATGGGAAGCATTATAAACGGGGGCTCCATCCAACTGTACCAGATTTTGGTCTGCAGAACCTCCCCGGACAAAAAGACCAGTGGTTCCCTCTCCTGCCGTCTGGACTCCCGGTAGCAATTGTAGACTTCGAAGCAAATCGACTTCACCAAATAATGCCGGAATGTTTTTGATCGTCTCAATGGGGACGCTGGCTTTACCCATGTCCAGGTTTTTGATTTGTTCGTCAGGTCTTCTTTCTTGGATGATAATTTCTTCCAAAGAAAGCTCTACGGGTTTTAAGAAAAAACGCAAGGGCTTTTCGGCATCCTTTTGGTTGATCAGCCGAATTGACTTTTCATAGCCCAGAAAGGAAATGACCAATCTTGCCGGAAAGGTTTCTGCCTGAATTTCAAAATTGCCTTCCAGATCGGTAACCACTCCAGAGGAAGTTTTTCCATCCCAATACACATTTGCCCCAACCAAGGCTTCAGAATTTCCGACATCCAAAACCTGTCCCACTACTTTTTGAATTTCTTGAGAATAACTTTGAACGCTAATTCCAAAGAAAAAAATCATCAGGGAAAACCTAAAAAAAGACATAGGGTGGATCGTTCAATTTTTCCTTTGCCCAACGGAAGCAAAGAGATTAATGTTTGTTAATTCTTTCGAAACTTTTCC
>JAJLJS010000042.1:0-12649 GCA_033844545.1 Cyclobacteriaceae bacterium
CCCACTCCCGGATCGTACCAGTCGGAGATGAAGATCGAACCGTCAGGCGCCACCGTCACATCGGAGGGTCGGAACCAGTTGTCTCGCTTGTTGCCATCCAGAATAGGCTTGACCTCTCCCGTAAAGCCTGCCCCAGCCGCTTGGACAGGATACATCCGGATCACATTGGGTCCGGCGTCGGCGTGGATGACTTGATTTTGATATTCGGAGGGGAGGAGTTTGCCTTCGTAAACGAGGATGCCAGTGGGCGAACCTGCATAGTTTTGGATCAAATTGGGCACGACTCCGGGATCATTCAGGTGCCAATGCTGGCGCCAAACCGAATCTTCCATGTTCACGCGGCGAGTTCTCCAGTCGGCCTTGGTCATTTCGTCTTTGAATCCATAATTGCCGTAATCCATCACGTAGTTGATCCTTGTGGAGCGGTTGCCATCGTCGTCGTTGTCACTCTGCCACATGCGTCCATAGCTGTCTACAGCGAGCTCGTAGTTGTTTCGGAAATTCCAGGCCAGTACCTCCGGATTGCTTCCATCCGGATCGCAGCGGAAAACCATTCCTTCTTGGTAAGGTGCTGTTTCGGAAGTCACCGGCCTACCCAAAGGGTCCAAAATCGGAGTTCCATCAGCGTGATGCAATCCTTTCCCCTCATTTCCATAGTTGAAATAGAGTTTTCCGTCAGGTCCAAACGTAAAGGCATGCATGCCATGATCGTGCTGCACACCGCCCACACCCGTGAAAAGCACTTCTTTTTTGTCCGGCACATCGTCTCCGTTTTCATCGGTAAACACAAAGACATTGGGGCTGACAGAGACAAAGACCTTATTTCCAAAAATCGCAATTCCCAAAGCCGCATTGATATCCGTACCTTGGTAGAAGACCGTAGATTTGTCGGCTTTTCCATCCCCATCGGTATCTTCCAAAATTAAAATACGATCACCCTCGGCTTTGACCGGATTTTTGGGATTGAGCTGGTTTCTGTAGTTATAGGCTTCCGTGATCCACACCCGACCCCGATCATCAATGTCCATGTTGGTCGGATTCATCAACATGGGTTCGGAGGCAAAAAGGCTCAATTCCAGGCGTTCATCCAAGACCTCAATCCCATCCAGAGCATATTCCACCGATCGTTTTTGCTCGTCGGTGAGGGCGTTGTATTCTTCTAGGGAAAGCTGAGGTCGGGAAGTTTCGCAGGATAGTGTAAAAATTGTTAGGCCAATTAGGGAAAGAAATCGGGTTTTCATGAGGTTATTGTAGGGTTGCTAGCTCCTTGAAAAATAGGCGATTGAATTGAGATAGAAAAAGAAAAAATCGTATTCCTGCTTTTTCTCAATCCATTTTTTCCAAGAGCTCCGAGGCTTTGGAAGAAAACTCACTTTGGGAATTTGCCACGAGTCTCAATTGTGCTTTGGCTTCTTCCAATTTGTTCAGCTTAAGGTATCCCATGGCTTTATACCAGGCCGTCTGAATGGCATAGTTGGACTCCCGGGGAATCATTCCCAACACCGGGATGGCCTTTTCAGGCCTACCTGCAGCTAAATAACTTAACCCCAGGTGAAAAATCACGAGTTCTGATTCTGATTGGGCCATCATTCGTTCCAAGGACTGAATTGCCTCTTCGTAGCGTTTGGATTGGTAGGATTCCAATCCTTGCTTTACTTGATTGTTTTGGACAGAAGGAATGACTTGCGCTACCGGGTAGGGTTGGTAATAAGAAGCATACCATCTTGATCCCTTAGGTAGTCCGAAGGTGTAGAACAAAAAGATTCCTGCGCCCACAATGGCCAAGGCAATGACCAGTGAAATCAGCCAGGAGCTGAGTTTTGAGTCTGGATTGGCCTGGGGATTTTTCCAGGTTTTCCGAAACAGTTCCAATTCTGCCTGGTAGCGAGGACTTTCGGCCAAGAGCTTTTCCAAGAGCTTCTGGTCCTCAGGACTGAGCTTTCCGAGCAGGTAGTTTTGGAAGAGTTCTTCTTGCTGCATGAGTTAAGACCTTGGATTTGATTTTAAAAATTGAATGAATTCTTCCAAGCTTGCAAATGATCGGGAATTCATTTCCAGGGAAAATGGATTTTCTTTTACACGAATCTCTGTGGGAATCCCTAAGATTTTGGCTTTTTTCAAGGCCTTTTGCACCCAATAAACCAAATCTTCCGGTCCTTGCACCGGGAATTCCATGATATCTTCCTGAACTTCCAATCGTCCTCTTTTTGGGCTGTATTGATATTTTTGGGAGGGCAAAAGTTGGTTGATTTTTCCGGAAAGAATCAGGTCTTCCGGACTACCAGTTAGCAGGGGATTTCCACAAGTCATCAACCAAAATTGGTCGGCGGTTTCCACGGCAATTTCCAGGTCATGGGTGACTACCAAAATGGCTTTTTGTTCCTCCTGGGCTATTTCCCGGAGCAATTGCATGATTTCAAAGCGGTTGACCAAGTCCAAATGAGCGGTGGGTTCATCCAATAGAATGACTGCTCCATCCTGGGCAATGGCTCTAGCGATCATGGCTTTTTGTCTTTGACCATCACTGATTTCACTCAGGCGTTCGGCTCTGAGGTAGCCGATTTTGGTTCGGGAAATGGCCTTTTCTACTGCTTCCCGGTCTTTTTCCTGAAGTCTCCCGGACCATCCCGTATGGGGAGTTCTTCCCAAAGCGACCAGCTGCTCCACGGTCATATTTCCCGGAAATACGGGTTCGGTCAAGACTACGGCGAGTTTGAGTGCCATTTCCTCGAGGGACAGGAGGGTAATCGGTGATCCTTGGAGCCGCAATTCTCCCTTCCAGGGGGCAATTTGGCCTAAAATGGCTTTAATTAAGGTTGATTTTCCCACTCCATTGGGTCCCAAAAGACAAGTGAGCTCTCCGGAATACAAGTCAAAATTGAGATCAGACAGGATTTCTTTTCTGACCCCTTGGTGAAGGTATCCAAGCTGGAGCGATTTTCCCTGGAGTGCTGGTATTGATTTTGGATCAGTCATAGGATCAAAAGTCTCGGCTTAGATTTCTACGGAGAATCAGGGAAATGACGATCGGAGCACCAACTAGGGAGGTTACCGCATTGATGGGTAAAGTGCTGGAATAGCCGGGCAACTGTCCTACAGCATCACAAAGCAAAAGCAGAATAGCACCCAGCAAAGCTGAACCTGGAAATAATAGCGCATGATCAGAGGTTTTCCAAATCATCCTGGCGATATGGGGCACGGCAATTCCGATAAATGCGATGGGTCCACAAAAAGCCGTAATCCCCCCTGCCAAGGTTCCGGTGCTGAGTATCATGATCCAGCGCATTTTTTGGGTGCGGA
The DNA here is from genome assembly GCA_033844545.1 of Cyclobacteriaceae bacterium. Lineage (GTDB taxonomy): Bacteria > Bacteroidota > Bacteroidia > Cytophagales > Cyclobacteriaceae > Algoriphagus. The sequence goes on from JAJLJS010000042.1 coordinate 3,301, forward strand.
CTCCCATGCTTCGGGCATAATTTTCTCCCAAAAGAAGTGCATTGTAGGATTTTACGGAAAGGAAAACGGGAACTAATCCGATTCCGATCAGCACGCCCAAGATCAGCACCTGATTCCATCCCAAAGCACCTAAGCTACCCATAGACCAGACGGTGAAAAGCTTCAAGGCTTCTGCTCCTGAAAAGTAGGAAAGAACAGAAATTACCGCAGAAACCGCAGAGCCGAACATCAACCCCACGATCAAAAGAGTCATGCTGTCCTTAACTTTCCAGGCCACCAGGCTAACCCCGGAAAGTACCAAAGCAGCTCCCAAAATTCCGGCGGTAGCTATTGCCCAAGAGTTGATTCCCGCCAGAGAAATACCCAAAGCAGTACCTGCCAACATCAAAATGGACACTCCCAGGCCAGCACCTGAACTAATTCCCAAGACAAAAGGTCCTGCCAATGGATTCCGAAAAAAAGTCTGCATTTGCAAGCCACTAAGGCTCAGTCCGATTCCCGCACAGATGGCCACCAAGGCCTTGGGAAGACGATAATTCAGGATAATCTGCTCCCAGGATGTTTTTTCCCAAACCCCTGTAAACAATCCCCTGACTATTTCCCCAAAGGGAATACTCACCGATCCCAGACTTAGGTTGAGCAAAAAGCTCAGAACCAGTAGGAATCCAGCAATTGGGAAAAGGAAGGATCGGAAATTCATGAAGGGAGAAAGAGTAAACGCTATGGATCAATTCAACTTCTGATAGAAATATAACTCATACTCCGGTAAAAGTTCCGGGTGAAGGATTTTGATCAAATCCTTTAGGATCAAATCGGGTCTCAAATAGCCCAATTCGAAATACTCCAAACCTCCCGATTCTCCTGTTTTGGCGGTGTAGGTGAAAACTTTTCCTGCTTTCCAAGCCGAAAATGCCCGATATCTAGGTTCGGATTCTCCCATTGATTTCAAATCAGGAAAGTCTGCCGATCCAATCCAGAAATCAGCTTCCAAGGCTTGGTCCAATACAAATTCATAATTCAATTGAAGGCTGCCAGTTCCTCCTTGGGAAGAAAAAATATAGTCTCCGCCTGCATTTTCGAGGATTCGCGCTCCCCAGCTTTCAGCCCCGGGTGCATACCATATATCTTGGTACATGACTCCGCTTAGCACTTGGGGACGAGCTAAATTTTGCGCTTGGGAAATTAGTTTTTCAGCCTCTAGGTAGGCCAATTCTATCCTTTCAAATTCTTCCACTGCCTGTTCGTATTTTCCCAAAAGAATCCCGGTAAACTTGATCCATTCCGCTCGTCCAAGTGGATGCTGCTCCACATATTCCCCATTGATGACCGCAGGAATACCGGCTTGGCTCAAAAGATCCAAATACCTCAAATCCTCTCCCAAGGTAGAAATCATGATCCAGCTGGGTTCGAGTTCGATGACCAATTCCGGATTCGCAGAAGGTCCTCTTCCCAGATCCATGACCTTGCCCTGGGCTATCCAATCCCGGGTCGAATGAGAGGAGATCAAATCCAGATTGGGAAAGGCTCCCAAGCGGGTGGTTTCTCCCAAAATATCCAAATGGGGGATTTGGGTTGTAGAAGTCAAGGCGACGGAGCTAATGGGTAATTGCACCACAGCATCAAAGCCTTCTGTGGGCAGCGCTGCTTCCTTTTCCATGACGAGATATCGGTACTCTTTTTCGGCTCCCGTGTACCCTTGGGTGACATGGATTTCGAAGAAATTATCTCCCTTAAAAATCTCAAAGCCCTGAGCATAGCTTAGCGGGATTTGGGTTTTTTCCAGTGCGCTGGATTCCTTTTTTTGACAGGAAAAAAGCATGAGTACCAAGCTTAAGTTCATTAGGTAAATGCTTGGAAAAAAGAAAGTTGATTTTTTTGGGAAAGGGGATTTCATTGGAGGTAGACCACAAAATTTTCTACCAAGGTAAAGGAACGCCAAGTTGCTTTCCAAAATTTTTTATGGGCATTGGCTTTTTCCACAACTTAAAAAGCCCTTACCTTTGGACTGATGAAGGTTCTCTAGAGACTCTGTTTTTTAAGAGTCTGTCCCTAGGGATTAAAAGGGAATCCGGTGGAAAACCGGAGCTGTCCCCGCAACTGTAAGTCTGTCCTTTTTGCATAAAAGGAAAATTCTTTTGCACCTCAAGGCCATTGTCCAAATCCGAAAGGAGCCGGGGCGAGAAGGCGAGCAAAAGTCAGATGAGCCAGGAGACCTGCCTTGATCCCCTGATTCTGTGCTTTCGGAGGAAAAGCGAAGAAGACTTGTCGATGATCCCTTTGGGGGTTGATTTTCATTTCTTCCCATTTCTTTCAAGCCCGATCCCGATAGCTCCCGATAATTATCGGGACGGGAGAATTGTCTAATTCTATTCGATCGAGGCATGATGCTGGTAGTTTGTATGTTGGCTGGGTTGGGCTGGATGCCCATGCAGGACACAGTTTCTTTGGCGGAGGTTGAAGTTCTGGCACCTTCCTGGGAGCAGTATGCTTCCGGTCAAAAGCTAATTTCTTTTGAGGAAAAGGAATTGAAGGCCTATTCTGCCCGATCCGTGGCTGAATTGTTACAGGAGAAAAGCCCGGTGTTTATCCGGCAATATGGGGCCGGGATGCTGGCTTCTCCCTCTTTTCGAGGGACTTCGGCGGGTCATACGGCGATTTTTTGGAATGGAATTCCGCTCAATAGTCCTTCCTTGGGGCAAAGTGATCTGAGCCTTCTTCCGGTGCAGGCAGTAGATCAGGTTCAGTTGCAGTTCGGGAGTTCCGGAGCTTTGCTGGGAAATGAAGCCATCGGGGGAAGTGTCCATCTCAACACCCACTCGGATTTTGGGAGAGGGTTCAAGAGTAATCTTTCCCAGACTTTTGGGAGCTACGGATTGGAAAATTCACAGGCAGGAATTCAATTTTCGACCCAAAAACTCAGCCTCACTTCCCGAGGATACCGGCAGTATTCCAAAAACAATTTTCGGTATCGTGATCTATCCCTTCCAGGTACTCCTGAGCAAGTTGAGGACCATGCTCAGGTAGAGCAACAAGGTTTTGTTCAGGATGTCCAGTGGGCTTTGGGGGAAAGGGATTTGGTTAAAGCATCTTTTTGGTGGAATCAAGCCGATCGCCAAATTCAGCCCGTGATGGGTTCCAATACCCGGGATTTCCAGGAGGATCAAAGTTTGAGAGCGGTCTGGGATTACGCTCATTTTTGGGAAAAATCTTCCGCAACTCTCAAGCTGGGTTGGATTCGGGAGGAGTTGGTTTTCAATGAATCCCAAAACCTGACGCGACAATTTTTTCTGATCCCGGAGTGGAATTTTGGATTGGGAAATCAATGGGAATTGAAAATTGGGTCCAGGGCTACTTTTGCCCAAGGGGATCTGAGTACCTATGCTGCAAAGGATCATCGCCTCGAGTCCTACCAAAGCGCTCTTTGGAAGCCTAAAGAAACCTTGTCTCTAAGCTTGAACCTCCGCCAACTGGCATTTGAGGATTATTGGAAGCCCTTTTTACCAAGCTTCGGAGCAGACTGGATTTTTTGGCAAGGTGAAAAAACGCAATGGATGCTGAAAAGCGCATTGGCCAAAGGCTTCAAAGTACCGACACTCAATGATCGGTTTTGGGTCCCCGGAGGCAATCCCGATTTGAGGCCGGAAGAAAGTCTCTCGGGAGAAATCGGGCTTTCTTGGACTCGAAAGGGAGCTTTTACCTGGGAGCAAAATCTTACCTATTTCCGGATGAACGTGGATCATTGGATCATTTGGCTCCCCATGGGTGCTGTTTGGTCGCCCAAAAATATCCGGGAGGTTCACAACCAAGGCCTGGAATACCAAGGGAAAGTGAAAGGAAGGTTTGGCTCTTGGAATTGGCAGGCTCAGTTGGGTTATTCTTTTACAGAAGCCTTGGATCTTACCACAGATCCGGGGAATCCTCAGCAACTTCCCTATACCCCAAATCATCAGGCAAACGCTGCCCTCCAAATTGGAAAAGGCCGGTTTGCTTGGGATTTGTCGGGCTTTTATGTGGGAAGCAGGACTATTGGTACAGGTACCTCTCGATCTATGGAACCTTATCAGATTTTCAATTCAGGGATTTCTTACTCAGGATTGAAATGGGGAAAAGCCAGTTTTCCGCTTCAGTTCCAAGTCTTGAACCTTTTCAATACGGATTATCAGGTGCTCTACCTCAGAGCCATGCCGGGAAGGACTTATCAATTTAATTTATCCATACATCTATGAAATACATTTTCAAAAATCGGCTTTGGGCATTAGTCCTGATTGCAGTTGCTTTTTCCTGTCAGAATGGGAGTGAAAAACCTCTGGGAAAATATGAAACCGGGGTCTTGATCATGAATGAAGGCAATTTTGGCACCAACGATGGTGAAATCTTCCATTACAATCCCTCCTTGCGAGCCTTGACAGGACAGGCGTTTGAACTGGAAAACAAGCGGCCTTTTGCGGGGCTACTGGAAGATATGGTGTTGGAAGAAGGGCGACTGTACTTGGTGGCAAATACCGGAAAGATCGAAATTGTCGATCCGGCCACTTTCAAATCCTTGGGTGCGGTCACTTCCAATTTGGATCAACCCCGGTCTTTGGCCACAGCCTCCGGGAAATTGTTTGTCTCTGATTACGGTCCTTACGATGCCAATTACCAAACTCCTGATTCGTATGTGGCGGTAATTTCGGGATTGGATGGAGGAAGTGTTCAAAAGAAAATCGAAGTTTCTGACAAGCCTGAGGACCTGTTCGTTTCCGGGAAAAATGTACTGGTCGCTTGTTCTTCCGGAAAAGTGGAGGTAATCGATGCAGATGCAGAAACATTGACCAAAACCCTTTCAATTCCCGGAAAGCCTGTTCAGTTTATCGAGTACGGAGGGAAGCTTTGGGTATATTCCTATGATCAAACCAAGGTTTATTTCCATGGGATCGATTTAAGCACACTTCAAGTGGCGGAGATGAAATCCAGAGCCCTCCCAAAAGCGACCGGAAGAATTGCCTTGGGAGATGAAGGACAGGTTTATGTAGTGACCAGTACAGGTTGGCCAAATTACGAGGATGCTATTGCCCTGATTTCTTTGGAAAATGGGCAGATTATAGCAGACTGGAAAAATGGAACCGGCTATTACGGCATTGGATACGATCCGCAAAGGCAGGAAGTCTATTTAGCAAATGCCAAAGGATTTCAGGGAAACGGAGAGGTGGTGATTTATCAAAAGAACGGAACGCAAGTGCTGTCCATGGAAGTAGGGCGGGGCCCATCCGGATTCTTGTTTAGGTAAAAGTCAAAAGCGGTTGTCTCCAAAGAAAGGTTTGTCAATTTGAGCGAAGTCGAAATGTGTTCCAGAATTCCGGAAAAAGCCTTCGACTCCGCTCAGGCTGACAAAACTACAGTTTAGGAGACAGCCTCTTTTTCACATTTTAGCTCTCCATTTCCTCCAGCTTTTTGCTCATGGTATCTTCAAACTTCTCCAAGAGTTGGATGTATTTTTTCTGGATATTTTCCAGAAACTTCTTTTGGGTGTCCAAGGCGTAGACAGGATTGTATTGGATCCGGTCAATGACCATGTCCAGCCAGGCTTTGCCATCATCCACCAAATCTGCGTGGAAGGCTTCCACGGTGGCATCTCTGGAGCCTGAGAAAGGCCCTTTTCCCATTTTTTCAAAATACTTGCCGATCACTTTCAAAGCCAGTTCATGGGTAATTTCGAAATTGATAATCAATTGACGATTGGTACTTTCGTTGGGGACATGTTTGGCCCGGTTGGAAAAAATCCTCAATTCTTCCAGAGCGAGGGAGAATTCCTCCAGGCATTTTTCACAGGTCTGTGGCAGGGTCTTCATAAGTGATCAATTTTATGGAATTTAAAAAAAAAGTGGTGGGGAGACCAGTGCCTCCCCGTTATTTTATCGGACGTTATAGCTCTGCATAAATGGTTGCCCATTGGGACTGACACCTTCCAGTTTGAGTCTTCCGCTGAATTTCTCCAGGTATTCACCCAAAGCTTTTGGATCCTTGGCAGGCATTTCATTGACATGGGTAATCACAAAACCGTCTCTGAATCCTAAGTCCCTCAAATATCCACGGGAAAGAGAACTGATCTTGACTCCGTAGGGAATCTTCAATCTGTCTTTTTCAATGGTATTGACCGCTTCCAGTCTTGCCCCCAAGAGTGCAGAGGAATAATATTCCCGCTTGATGATACCCGTTTGGCCTTCCAGATTTTGCAAAGTCAATGTCACAGATTTCAGGGTTCCGTTACGGATGATATCCACTTTGACCTGATCTCCTGGATAATAATAGGAGAGCGCTTCTTCAAAGCTTCCTTTGCCGGAAATTTTCCAATCCCCGATCTGGACGATGACATCATTCTTTTGCAATCCTGCTTTTTCTGCGGAGCCATCTCTCAGCGTATGGGTGACTATCACCCCGTCCAAGGTTTTTAATTTCATCTCCTCGGCCAATTCTGGGGTGATTTCTACCACATCTACGCCAGGAATTGCCTTTTGAACTTCTCCGAATTTGATCAAATCATTGGCGACTTTCATCGCCACGTCCACCGGTACGGCAAATCCATAGCCGGTATAGGACCCCGTTCGGGAAAGAATTGCGGTGTTGATCCCGACCAGTTCCCCGTTGACATTGACCAAAGCACCGCCGGAATTTCCGGGATTGATTGGGGCATCGGTTTGAATAAAGCTTTCCAAAGGAAAATCTCCCCCCAGGATATTGATCTGTCTTTCTTTGGCTGATACGATTCCGGCTGTGACGGTGGAGGTAAGGTTAAAAGGATTTCCGACAGCGAGCACCCATTCCCCGATTTTTAAGTTTCGACTCGAGCCCCGCTTGATTTCCGGCAAGTTTTCAGCCTCAATTTTGAGGACAGCGATATCCGTGTTTTTGTCTGTTCCGACCAATTTTGCCTTGTAGGTTCTTTTTTGATGAACCACCTCGATGGTCTCCGCTCGGTCTATTACGTGATTATTGGTCACAATATAGCCGTCTTTGGAAATGATCACTCCTGACCCTGTGGACACTTGCTGAGAAGGCCCTGTGCCAAAGAAATAGTCAAACATGCTGTATCGCCGGTAATCGGTTCCGCTGAAGTTTTTGATAAATACCACCGACTCGGTGCTGTTTTGTGAAGCTTCAATAAAAGACGTAGTTGGATCAAATTTGGCACTTATCGAATTGGGCTGAAAATCATTGGCCAACTGAGCCGTGAGTTGGGATGCCGGATACTCCGAATTTTGAAAATTCTGTACCTCGGGCTCTTGGATGGAAATCCAAAATGCAGCTCCCGCAATTCCTGAAAGGAAAGAAACGGAGATAGTTTTCAAGTTTGAGTTCATAGTTTTCCTTTACTGATTGAATGAAGATAGGTTTTTGGGAAGTTTCATCTTCACATCTTTTAAGACCTGATTTTGGATCCTCAGGTTCAAAAATTGTCCCAATTGCCAAAATGTGACGGGATGTACAAGGAAAAGTCAGTCCATTTGGTAATTTTGTCAGCCTTAGACAGAACCTTCCGTCTCCCGGAAGGTTTTTAAATTGGAAAGAATCCATCTGAATGACAGAACCCAAGCGCATCGCCATCCTGGGAAGTACCGGAAGTATCGGTACCCAAACGTTGGAAGTAATCAAGCAGCATCCGGAAGATTTTGTGGTAGAAGTACTTACTGCCCAAAACAACTGCGAGCTTCTGATTGCCCAAGCTTTGGAATTTCAACCCAATGCGGTGGTAATTGGCAACGAATCCAAGTATCAGCAAGTCAAAGAGGCTTTGATCCCGCATGATATCAAGGTTTTTGCCGGACAAAAAGCCATTGCCCAAATCGTGGAAATGGATTCCATTGATGTGGTTTTGACCGCTTTGGTGGGATATTCGGGCCTGATTCCTACCGTTCACGCGATCAAGGCAGGAAAGCAGATTGCTCTGGCCAACAAAGAAACTTTGGTCGTAGCCGGAGAAATTATTACCGCTTTGGCCAGAGAGAATGGGGTGAACATTTACCCGGTGGATTCAGAGCATTCTGCCATTTTCCAGTGCTTGGTGGGAGAATTTCACAATCCGATTGAGAAAATTATCCTCACCGCATCTGGAGGACCCTTTCGGGGAAAAGACCGGACTTTTTTGGAATCGGTCACCCGTGAGCAGGCACTCAAGCATCCCAATTGGGACATGGGGGCGAAAATCACCATTGATTCAGCCTCTTTGATGAACAAAGGCCTGGAGGTCATCGAGGCCAAATGGCTTTTTGGCTTGAAAACCGAACAGATCGAGGTGGTAGTTCATCCGCAAAGCATCATCCATTCTTTGGTTCAGTTTGAGGACGGATCCATCAAAGCACAACTTGGACTCCCGGATATGCGTATCCCCATTCAGTTTGCCTTGAGCTATCCACATCGTTTGAAGAGCGACTTCGAGCGATTTGACTTTACCAAATACCCACAATTGACTTTCGAGCAGCCGGATTTGAAAACTTTCCGGAATCTTCAGCTTGCATTTGATGCCCTGGCCAAAGGAGGAAATGCCCCCTGTGTCTTAAATGCTGCCAATGAAATTGCAGTGGCTGCATTTTTGAACCGGGAAGTTGGTTTCTTGGAAATGTCTGATTTGATTGAGGAAACTTTACTCCAAACGGAATTTATTGCCCATCCGAATTTGGAGGACTATGTGCTGACTGATCAGCGGGCAAGAAAGATAACAGAGAATTTAATAAAGTCGAGAGTATAAATGGAAACTTTGATTATGGTGGGCCAGCTGTTGCTGGGCTTGTCAATTTTGGTAGGCCTACACGAGTTGGGACACCTGCTTACCGCCAAGCTATTTGGCATGAGAGTGGAAAAATTCTCCATCGGTTTTCCTCCGAAAATTGCAGGATTCCAGTGGGGAGAAACTGAATATTCCATTGGAGCGATTCCACTCGGGGGTTTTGTCAAAATCTCCGGAATGGTGGACGAATCCATGGATACCGAGCAGATGTCCGCCGAGCCTCAGCCTTGGGAGTTCAGATCCAAGCCAGCCTGGCAACGGTTGATCGTGATGCTAGGCGGGATAATCGTGAATGTCATCACGGGAATCATCATTTTTGTCTTTTTGGTGTACAACAACGGTGAAACCTATTTTTCCAGAGATCAAATCATCGAAAACGGAATCGTAGCCTACGAATACGGGGAATCTATCGGTTTGAAAACCGGAGACAAGATTCTGGATATCAATGGGGAATCTTACAATAGCATTACCGATTTGACCAGTGGAGCTGCATTGCTCAGCGAGGATGGCTATTACACGGTAGACAGAGGCGGAGAAATCCTAAAAATTGAAATCCCCCGAGGCTTCATCAATACCTTTAATTCT
>JAJLJS010000043.1:0-1378 GCA_033844545.1 Cyclobacteriaceae bacterium
TATGGAAAAGCACCACTATCACACCGAATACTGTCGCATTCACCGGGAACCCAAAAAGCAGGAAAATCTATTGAAGGTGAAGAAAAGGCTGGGTTTGGTTTAATCAAACTTCAACTCCATCACCGCAAAGCCCAATTCATCCTCCACATTGACATAGGACCAGAGCTTGCCGTCTTTGAAGAAGAAATCTCTAGGAAATTTGGCTTCTTCGGGTAATTCTGCCTCTCCGATCAGATTGAACTCCCGATCATAGGCATACATAAAGACCTTGCTGGATATGCTTTGCCAAGATTCATCTATTTGATTAGTCTTTCTCCCGAATCGGAAATAAGCCTCCTTGTCCTCTTGCCAAACCAAAGGACCAAAATACATCCCCATAAAAAACTTCCTCATCTCTTCCTGATATTCCTCGTCTGTCTCGACAATGCTTTTCGGCTTACTATCATTGGCTACCGGGCTTAGAGCATGTACAAATGAATGGAAGCTTAAAGAGTCCTTTTTTAAATCATAGCGATAAAACGCAGAAGCAGAAGGGCTCAGAGCCAAAATCTGATCATTTTCTTCCCGCAAATACATAAATTCTTGAAAAACAACTTGATTGGCTGTCCCAACTTTTATGTCGAAAATCCAATCCATCTCTTTGATGGAGAAGTTTTCGACTTCATTGGTCTGAAGATCGATTTTTGCGAAGGTTCGAGGTCCCTGAAACCTGACTCCCGGAAGGGAAAAAAGATGTTTTTGATCCTTGGAAAGGACAATACCGTAGTCCAACTCCTGTAAATCGGTCTTTAAAGCAAGGGATGAAATTGACAGATCTTTCAACTTGGTGCCCTCCTGAGAAAAAATGCCCAATCTGTTAAAAGCGGTGATCAGGAAAGTACCTTCACCTAGAGTTTGCGTATCAAAAACATAATCACTGATCCCATTGGGTCCTTCCATTTCAAAGTCAAAGTCCTTTTCCCATTCCAGTAGATCCAAATTGATCTGCTGGATTTGATGGGTTCTGGAGTTGAACAGGTAAAGGTATTTGCCATCCTCCGAGACCGAAGAGGTATGCGGGCCTCGTGCCAAATCAAACAGTTTGCCTTTGGAATCGATCACCACGGTATCTATCGTAACAGTAAGTTTTTCAAGAATATTACCTGATTCTCCTTTTTCTGGAGAATTGCCACCGCAAGAAAAAATGAAAGGAAGGATCAACAGAATAGCAAGTCTTTTCATTTGACCTCAAAACCTAAACTCCATCACCGCAAAGCCCAATTCATCGGCCACATTGACATAGGACCAAAGCTTGCCGTCTTTGAAGAAAGGAAACTGAGGAACAGCCTTAAGCTCTTCCAGTTGGGTTTCTCCGATTAGGTTAAAATCCTTATCGTAA
>JAJLJS010000044.1:0-6294 GCA_033844545.1 Cyclobacteriaceae bacterium
CAGCTCGAGGTGGACATCCCATTGGTAATTTCCAATCACCGGGACTTAAAAGAAATTGTAGAAGCATTTGGAATACCTTTTTATCACATTCCTGTCACCCCTTCTACCAAAGAGGCCGCTGAAGCCGAACAGTTGCACTTGTTGAAAGAGCACCAGGTCAACTTTGTCGTCTTGGCTCGTTACATGCAGATTCTTTCCGGAGAATTTATCAGCCAGTTTCCCAACCGGATCATCAATATCCACCATTCTTTTTTGCCGGCTTTTGTGGGAGCTAGACCTTATCATGCTGCCTATGAGCGGGGGGTGAAAATCATCGGAGCCACGGCTCACTATGTGACGGAGGAGCTGGACGCAGGTCCGATCATTGAGCAGGAAGTGGCTAGGGTGAGACACCATAATTCAGTCGCTGAATTGGTTCAGATCGGTCAGGATGTGGAAAAAGTGACGCTTTCCAAAGCCATCAAATACCATGTGGACCGGAAAGTTTTGGCTTTCCGGAATAAAACCGTGATTTTCTACTAATCCACAACAATCCGGGTAATCCCGGAAGGCAGGCAAGTCAGCATTTCGTAATTCACCTGACGGGTGGTTTCGGCAAAGGAGGCTACGGTGATTTCCTTGTCTCCTTGGTTTCCGATCAAGACTACTTCCTGCCCGATTTCCACCTGTTTCAAGTGGCCTACATCGACGGCTACCGCATTCATGTTGACCGTACCCACTACCGGACAGTAAACTCCGGAGATCAAGACTTCTCCCTGGTTGCTGAGAATTCTTCGGTACCCATGTGCATAGCCTACAGGCACAATTGCCAAAAGCATTTTTTCCAAGGTTTGATAGCTTTGCCCATACCCGACAAATTCTCCGGTTTCTACGGGCTTCAAGCTCATGATCTGGCTTTTCCAGCTGATCACCCGCCGAAAAGGATTGTACTGGGATTCGTGAAGGTTGGGCTTGAGCAGGTGAAAGGTCTCCTGGGTAGGCCAAAAGCCATAACTAGCAATGCCAATGCGGACCAAATCCAAATGAAATTCAGGAAAGAGTAACGTAGCAGCCGAGCAGGCTGTGTGATAATGCTCAAAAGTGATTCCTTTTTGGGCAAAAGCTTCCCGGAATGCCTGATAGCGATCAAATTGAAGCCGGACTCTGGGATGGTTGATCGCACTTTCGGCACCGGCAAAATGGGTGCAAAGTCCTTTCAGGTCGAGGTGTGGTTTTTCCCGGTCCAAAATCTCAATCAAACGATCCAAGTCCTCGAATTCAAAACCGGTTCGATGAAACCCAGTTTCGGCCTCGATATGGATTTTCGCAGGGGTTTGCAACGTTTTGGCAACAGCAATCGCAGCCTCCAAGCGCTCAAAATCAAAAACAAAAAAGCTGATTCCCTTGGCAATCAATTCGGATAATTCTTCCGGGAAGAGCATTCCCATAATCATGATCTGGCTGGAATAGTGGCTATGCTCGTGGACCAACAAAGCCTCGTCCGAACTGAAGGTGCTGAAATGCCGAATTCCAACCCTCTCCGCGACTTGGACCATTTGGGGAATCCCATGTCCATAGGCATTCCCTTTGACTACGGCGGAAATCACCGGCCTAGGTCCGATTCGGGATCGGATAAAGGCGATGTTCTGTCGATAAGCACTGGCACTGATTTCCAAATAAGAGGTCGGTCTCATAGGCATACAAAAGCTTCAGCTCAAAAAGTAAGGCCTCCAGGAGTCAATTCCCAATTCTTGGCTATTTTTAAGAAATTACCTAGCTATGAATCAGACTTCAGACTCCAAAATGCGCTGCCCTTGGTGCCTGGGCTTTCCTCAATATGTCGATTACCATGATCAGGAATGGGGAGTGCCTGTCCATGATGACCGGATTCACTTTGAATTTTTGATTTTGGAAAGTGCTCAGGCGGGACTGAGCTGGGCTACTGTTCTGAAAAAAAGAGAAGGCTATCGAAGAGCTTTCGCAGACTTTGACTACCAAATCGTGGCAGAATTTCCGGATTCCTATGTGGAGGAACTACTGCAAGACTCCAGTATCATCCGAAACGGGGCAAAAATCCGGGCTGCGATCAACAATGCCCGGCGCTTTATGGAAGTTCAGGAGGAATTTGGATCTTTTTCAAAGTACATCTGGAGTTTTGTTGGGGGAAAACCCATTCAAAACGCCCTACGGGCAGGAGAAGCCTATCCTGCCACCTCCCCGGAATCAGACGCTTTGGCCAAGGATCTGAAAAAGAGGGGATTTAAATTTTTGGGAAGTACGGTCATGTATGCCCATATGCAGGCCACCGGGCTGGTCAATGACCATTTGGTGGAATGTTTTCGCTACCAAGAAGTGAAAATTTGAATAGAAACCCCTTCTATCGAGTAAACTCTTTTCATTAGAAAATTCCCCTAAAAAGTCCAGTTTTGGTAAACTTCGGTCTTCGGAATTCCAAATTTCAACGGAAGAGATTATAGCTTGAGGTTCTAGTGCTGATAATCCTCTTATTTCACGGTCAGATTGATTTCGTCAAAATACACCTTTCCCAAGGTCAGTGTGGGCACATGTAGGCTTACCTCAATTCTTTCGGCATCTTTCGGAAAGTTTTCCAAGGTCGCTTGTACCAAAACCCAATTAAAATCCCCCTGCAAATCCAAAGAAGTGGATGCTCCACTGATTTGATTGGTTTGGGGAAATGTTCTTACCATAATGTACACTCTACCGCCAGCGGTTAGGTCCTGGACTTTTTCTCCTTTGACAAATGCCACTAGCTCCAAGGTACTTCCCGGTTTAGGCATTGGCCCTGTGTAGGTTTGTGACCAAGAAGAAGCCGAAGCCATTTCCCTGGTTTTGTTTTCAATGAACAGGGAGCGGTTGCCGCTGATAAATACCTCCCGGCTCACCCCAAGCTGAATGCCATCTGGATTGGAAGGTTTCCAGGGATTGACCGAATCTGGGAACTGGGACAAATTCGGATTTAGCATTAATTGTGCTCCTTTAGGAAGAAAATCCTCCTCCTCCTTTTGGCAGGAAAACAGGAGTACCAGTAGGAACAAATAATAGGATTTAAACTTGATCATTTTCCTTAGGGATAAGTCCCACTTGTCAAATTCTAAGATACTAGTTTTTATGAAAGAATAACGTAAAAATGTTTGCATTATTGATAGCCAGGGTTGACCCAGAATTCGGCTGGATTTTTAACCTTGGGAGAAAAATAAAAAATGGAAATGCCATAAATAAAACAGCCTGTCCAAGATTATTCAAGAACAGGCTGTAAAAAGAATTTTAAAACGCTTATACAAAGGCGATAAACACCAGCCAAACCAAGAATAGGATAGGCAACAAAATCGGAAGTGTAAACCGGATGATGTAGCCAAAGAAAGAAGGCATTTTGATGCCGCTTTGCTCAGCGATGGATTTGACCATGAAGTTGGGGCCGTTTCCGATATAGGTCATCGCTCCGAAGAATACAGAGGCAATGGAAATCGCCAACAATTGGAAGGTCGTGTCGGAATTGTTCATGGTATTGGCTGCAAATTCCCGGACTTCGGCAATATTGCCGATATCGGCTCCCTCTGAGGCCATGGCTGCCGCCAGGAAATTCAGATAGGTTGGGGCATTATCCAAAACCGCAGAAAGCGTTCCTGTGCCCCAATACAGCGTATTGACCGTGATCAGTTCTGCTCCTTCCGGAGATTTGGCAAAGTTTCCGACCAGCTCCAAGGCAGGCATCATCGTCCCGAAGATCCCAATAAAGATAAAAGCCACTTCCCTGATCGGCTCAAAGTTGAACTCATTGCCTTTTAGGGCTCTTTGATCTGCAAATCTGTACGAAAGGAACGCCACTGAAAGCATGATGATTTCCCGAAGGAAGGAGAACTTCTGTCCGTCGTATTCAATCGCCGGTACGCCTTCGATGACATTGGGGTCAAGAAATACTGCACAGATCACCACGAATAGCCAGCCGAAGTTTTTCGTGCCGATCATGGTGAATTTGTTGGTATAAGTGATCTCTTCCTCGAATTCGTCTTCTCCTGCTTTGCCGAATTTTTTATCCACGAAATAGAACAAAATCGCCAGTAAGGTCAGCGCCATAGCCCAAGCCGGCCAGTTGTGCTCAATCGTCCAGAAGAATGGCACTCCTTTCAGAAACCCAAGGAACAAAGGCGGATCCCCGATTGGAGTCAGGGACCCCCCGACATTGCTGACCATCAGGATGAAAAACACAATGTGGTAAGGTTGGATATTGGCTTTGTTTAAGCGGATGAAAGGACGGATCAAAAGCATAGACGCCCCAGTCGTACCGATCAAGTTTGAAATTACCGCTCCAATCAAGAGTAAGGCAACATTGGCAATTGGGGTCGATTTTTTGTCAATCTCAATCAATATGCCTCCCGAGGCCACATACAGGGATGCCAAGAGTGCGATAAATTGGACGTATTCTGCCAAGGCATGCACCGGAGCGTGGACATTATTCAAGGCAAAGAGGTAATACAGAACCACCAAAATGGAGAATCCAACGGCTATTTTGGGGTAATTGTGGTGCCAAAAATGCTCGTAAAACAAGGGCCCGGTGGCAATCATCAACAGCAGCGTGACAAAAGGGATCACCAGCCATCCGGGAGCAGCATGCCCATGGGCTTCATCCGCATGAGATTCGGCATCTAGACTTGCGTCATGGGCTAAGTCCGTGGAGGCCTGGGCCAGCAATTCTTGGGCAGGCTCTAAGGTTTCTGCATAGCTTTCGGAGACTTGATAAAGTCCAAAAAATAATATTCCGAAAAGTATGGCAAAACTTACAATAGATTTCTTCATTGGGTCAAATGAGTAAGCAGGGTCCTTCTTTCCGATAAACTTAGAGAATTTTCTAAAGGAATTTATTCGGAGAAGCAACCGCTAAACTACGATTTTTGATGGAAACTGTCCAAGAGAAGAAAACATTCCCCCTCTTGAATTCACGAAAAGTTAATTCGCAGAGGGGGATTTGGAGTCCAGCTTTTACACGAGTTGTGTCAAAGCTATTTTAAAGGAAGCCTGAGCAATATTTGTTTTGGAAGGATTTTCTGAAAAAGTCTTTTTCAGGGCTTTTGCTATCGTCGTGGAGACATCCGAAAAGATAGCCTGATCGGTCACTTCGGCATCCTCACTCATCAGGTAGGCAAATACCCTGGCCATTCCGCAATTAGCAATGAAATCCGGGATCACTGATACTCTTGCATCGGCCCAAACGCCGGTAGGTCCGAAAAATATTTCCGGATCTGAGAAAGGGACGTTCGCTCCACAGGAGATGACTTCCAGTCCGGCTTGGTGCATTCTGGACACCTGGTCTTGGGTGATCAACCGGGATGCTGCAGCGGGAATAAAGATTTCACTCTTGATGTCCCAGATTTTGGCATTGATTTCTTTAAAAGGAATCAATTCATCCGCAACCAGTTTATTGCCTTCTCTTTTGAGGAACAATTCCCTGATTTCATCCAGGTTAAACCCTTCCTCCCGGATCAGCCCCCCTTCCCGGTCTATGATTCCCACGATCTTGACTCCTTCTACCGCCAGGAAACAGGCAGCCGCTGCGCCCACATTTCCCCAGCCTTGGATCACGGCACGCTTCCCTTTCAGCTGACCTCCCCAAATGGAATAGTAATGTCTGACCGCTTCAGCGACCCCATAGCCGGTAATCATATCCGCGACAGTGTATTTTTTGGATCCATTAGGGGTATAATGGGGATCCTCCAACACCTTGGAAACCCCCTGCCGGAGCTGTCCGATTTTCCGGATTTTTTGAGGTTCGTTGGCCAAAAAATGTCCATTGACAATGCCTTCCTGGGGATGCCAGAGTCCATAGGCTTCGGTGATCGGTATGACCTCATGAATTTCGTCCACATTCAGATCCCCACCGGTGCCGTAATAATTTTTCAACAAAGGCATTACCGCTTTGTACCATCGTTCCAAAACCCCCGCTTTCCGAGGATCGGATGGATCAAAGTTGATCCCCGATTTGGCTCCTCCGATTGCTGGACCGGAAACGGTAAACTTCACTTCCATGGTTTTGGCCAAAGATTCTACTTCTCGTTTGTCCAGGCCTTTTCGCATCCGCGTTCCGCCGCCTGCAGCTCCTCCTCTCAGGGAATTGATGACCACCCAGCCTTCCGCCTCGGTCTCACTGTCACTCCATTCAAAAGTTATTTCCGGTTTTTTGTTCTCAAACCGTTTGAGCAATTCCTGCATAATTCTTTGGGTTTATATTCGGTCCCAAAAATAGAAAAATTACTTGGCCCCCAAGGAATGCCAAAAATTCGAGAATCAGGGATATACCGT
>JAJLJS010000045.1:0-34571 GCA_033844545.1 Cyclobacteriaceae bacterium
TAGTCAATTAACAATAAACCCAAAATAACCTGCTGTAGGAGAAGGATTCGAACCTCCACGGAGTAGTTAGGCAAAATTACGAGCTCGCTAATTGCTTTGTCCAATGATCTCCACCCCCGAGACAGGAGGGCTTGTCTGCCAATTTCAACATCCTACAGTATATATATTTGTCAAACTTTTCCGCTCATCTTTTATGAGCTTGTTTGTTGATTCAAATATAGCAAGCAATTCATTTGTTTTGCAAATTATTCAAAGAATAATCTTAATTTTTACATTTTTTTTAAGACAAACGTTTGAATTATGACGATTCGTTAATTTTTAAAGATTTTTTGCTTAGGTTTTTGGGGATTTTTCAAAGGAGAATTAAATAATTTCCTATTTGGCACCAAATACTGATTATTATTGCTGTTTTCGTATCATTTAAGCTGTTTTTTTATGTAAAATTTAACTATTCGTGCTTTACATAATTATCCCATTTTTCAAGAACTCCTGAAAAATCATCTGGTAAGGGAGCCTCAAAATATAATTTCTCCTGAGTAACCGGGTGAATAAAGCCCAAACTCATGGCATGCAATGCTTGCCGGGGCATCAGGTCAAAGCAATTTTGAACAAAGGTTTTGTATTTGGCAAACTGGGTTCCTTTACGGATTTTATCTCCTCCATACATGGCGTCGTTAAATAGTGGATTTCCCAAAAAACGCATATGTGCTCGAATTTGGTGGGTGCGACCAGTTTCCAAATTACACTGGATCAAGGTCACGTACCTCAACCGTTTCAAAATTTTCCAATGGGTTACAGCATGTTTTCCTTGACTGCCATCCGGAAATACATCCATGACTTTCCGGTCTTTGGCACTTCGGCCCACATGTCCAGTGATGGTACCCGAATCACCCTCTGGCTCACCCCAAACCAATGCCAAATAGGTCCGGTCAATAGTATGGTGAAAAAACTGAGCAGCCAAAGGAGCCATGGCCTCTTCGGTTTTCGCAATCACCAAAAGGCCAGAGGTATCTTTATCAATCCGATGGACCAAGCCTGGTCTCCCCACATTTCCTTTCATTTCAGGAAGGTGTTGAAAATGATAAACTAAGCCATTAACCAAAGTTCCGGTCCAATTTCCATGAGCTGGATGGACCACCATTCCTGCAGGCTTGTTGACAACCAACAAATGCTGATCTTCATAGATAATGTCCAAGGGGATGTTTTCTGGGATGACTTCGGTGTCTCGAGGAGGTTTTTCCAACATGACTTTGATTTCATCCAAAGGCTTGATCTTATAATTAGCCTTCGTAGGCTGACCATTGACCAAAACAGCTCGGGTATCAATCGCCTGCTGAACCTTATTTCGAGTAGCATTAGCCACCTTCTCAGTCAGAAACTTATCTATCCTCACCAAAGACTGGCCTTTGTCTACAAGAATCCGATGATGCTCGTAAAGTTCTAATTCCTCTTCTTCGAAGTCTTCCTCAGGTCGCTGGTTCATGTCACAAAAATAGAAGGATGTCGCTTAACTTTGGCAAAAGCCCAGATATGCTTATTCCTAATCCACCCGTTATTCAACAATTAACTCATCCACTTTTTCTGGAAAAAGGAATAGAACTGGCTTTTTTACGGTTGGATCAGGTACATGCTCAAGCCTCAGGAAATAAATTTTACAAACTCAAATACAATCTAGAAACAGCTAAGAAAAGCGGGAAAAAGACGGTTTTGACCTTTGGAGGAGCCTATTCCAATCATATTCACGCTTGTGCCTCAGCAGCAAAACTGGAAGGATTAAGATCAATTGGAGTGATCCGAGGTGATTTCTTGGATGAAAAAAACCCTACTCTAGCTTTCGCGAAAAGTCAGGGAATGGAACTTCACTTTTTAGACCGAGAAAGCTACCGGCAGAAAAGCTCGCCTGCTATCATTCTTGAGCTTGAGGAAAAATTCGGAGACTTTTTCTTGATCCCAGAAGGCGGGACCAATGCTTTAGCCATTCAAGGCACTCGGGAAATAATAGAATCAAATACTGATTCATTTTCCCACATAGGTACCCCCATCGGAACAGGAGGAACATTTTTGGGTTTGGCATCAAGTATTCACTCCGAACAAATGCTCATGGGATTCTCAGCGCTTAAGGGTGAATTTATCCGAGAAGAAATACAAGGTAAACTAGAAGAATATGCCATCAGCTCTCAAGGGTCTTTGGAACTTTTCACCAACTATCATTTCGGAGGATATGCCAGATGGAAGCCCGAGCTGATCGAGTTTATCCAATGGTTCTTTGAGGAGTTTGGGGTGGTATTAGACTCGGTTTACACCGGAAAAATGGTTTTTGGAGTCTTTGATCTGATTCAAAAAAACTATTTCCCGACTGGATCAAAAGTCCTTCTCTTGCATACTGGCGGGCTACAGGGAAATTTGGGCTTTACCCAAAGAACAGGAATTTCTTTACCTAGTCTTTCAAGGTGAAATAATCCTCTCGTTCCTGAGGATGGATTTTCAAGACATTTGCGGTAACCAATCTTACCAAAGTTTTGGAAGCCAAAAACTTGGGCAAATGCGCCAATTTGGCAAATTCCTTCAAAGTGATCCTTTCATTTTCACCCAAAGCCTTCATCAAGATCTCTTCCTTTTTGCCATAAGTAAAAACCGTGTCTTTTGGATTCCTGCTTTTCTTCAGCACCTCCCAAACTTCCCGACTAGCCTGAACGGAACGATCTTCTACTCGCACGTAGGCTTGTTTCCGTTCTTTTTCTTGGATGTAATGAGGGCGATTTGGACTAAGAGGAATTCTAAAAACAGCCACTCCTTTCTTTTCATTGAGCTTAAAGGAAAAAACCTCGAATTCCAGAGAAGGAAAAACGAGGTCACGAATCGCTTTTTCCATCACAAAAATCTCCTCTTCAATAAACCGCTGACCGCTTACAATTCCATCATCCTCCACTCCAATCAATAGATCTCCACCTTGAGTATTTGCGAAGGCAATCACCTCCCGGACAATTTTTTCTGGGAAAGCCGCCTTTTTCTTGAATTCGATTTTCAGACCCTCTCCTTTGGAGGCCAAGGATCTTACTTCCTGAAGATTCATGAGCTTTTTGTTAATTCCCGAGGCCTCTGTTGAGGTCTTCCAATCTCTTTTTCTGGGCCATCCACTCGTCCCTTAGACGGGCCGCCTCCATGAAGTTAAGCTCCTTGGCAGCCTTTTCCATTTGCTTCTGCGTTTGCTGGATGAGTTTTTCCAACTTATCCTTGCTCAAATAAGCGACTACTGGGTCCGCTGCCATGACTTCCTCACCTGGCATAGGCTCGGCATAGATCTTTGCATTCTTTTTGGAATCGGCCACCTTCGTCTGGCCCATGATTTTGTCTCTGGATTTGATGACGGTTTTCGGTGTGATTCCATGCTCTTCGTTGTAGGCTGTCTGGAGAGCCCTTCTTCGCTTGGTCTCGTCTATGGCCGCCTGCATGGAATCAGTAATATGGTCCGCATACATGATCACCCTTCCTTCAGAATTTCGGGCAGCACGGCCGATGGTTTGCACCAAAGAGCGCTCATTTCGAAGAAACCCTTCCTTGTCTGCATCCAAAATGGCCACCAAAGCCACCTCCGGTAAATCCAATCCTTCCCGAAGCAAATTTACCCCCACCAATACATCAAAAATCCCCAAACGCAACTCACGGAGGATTTCTACCCGATCCAAAGTCTTTACTTCCGAATGGATATACCTGGATTTGACACCTGCCCTTTCCAAGAATTTCTGCAGCTCCTCTGCCATCCGTTTGGTCAAGGTAGTCACCAAAACCCGGGCTTCGGTCTTGATCGTCTGATCGATTTCTTCCAAAAGATCATCGATCTGATTTTGGCTCGGGCGGACTTCAATGGTGGGATCCAACAAGCCAGTCGGACGGATAATCTGCTCCACTACGACACCTTCTGTAAGGGCCAGTTCATAGTCTGCCGGAGTAGCCGAAACATAAATCACCTGATTGGTCAGCTGTTCAAATTCCTCAAACTTCAAGGGGCGATTGTCAAGGGCAGAGGGTAGCCTAAATCCATAATCTACCAGATTGACTTTTCTGGACCGGTCTCCCCCCCACATGGCCCGTATTTGGGGAACAGTCACGTGACTTTCGTCAATCACCAGCAGAAAGTCATCCGGAAAATAATCCAAAAGGCAGAAAGGTCTGGCACCCGGTTTTCTTCGGTCAAAATACCTGGAATAGTTTTCCACCCCAGAACAATATCCCAATTCCCGGATCATCTCCAGGTCAAATTCGGTTCTTTCCTGAAGTCTTTTGGCTTCCAAAAATTTCCCCTCCTTTTCAAAGAAATTGACCTGGGCGACCATGTCATCCTGAATTTCATGAATGGCAGTCTGAATCGTGTCCCTTCCTGTGACGAATAGGTTTGCAGGGAAAATGGAGATGATTTTTTCATCAGAAAGTTTTTTCCCGGTACTGGGTTCGATTCTCTGGATTGCTTCTATTTCGTCACCCCAAAAGAAAATCCGGTAGGCAAAGTCGGCATAGGCTACAAAAATATCCACGGTATCTCCCTTTACCCGAAATGTCCCATGAGTCAAATCCTGTTGGGTACGACTGTAGAGAATATCCACCAATTTAAAAAGAAGTTGATTTCGGGGAATAATGTCTCCTTCTTGGAGTCTGAGGACATTTTTACCGAATTCATCAGGGTTTCCGATACCATATATACAGGAAACAGACGCAACGACAATCACGTCTCTTCGTCCTGAAAGCAGTGATGAGGTCGAGCTAAGCCGGAGTTTTTCGATCTCCTCGTTTATGCTGAGATCCTTTTCAATATAAGTTCCTGAGCTGGGGATAAAGGCCTCAGGCTGATAGTAATCGTAATAGGATATGAAATATTCAACCGCATTTTCAGGAAAAAACTGCTTGAATTCCCCATAAAGCTGGGCTGCCAGCGTCTTGTTGTGACTCAGCACCAAAGTGGGTTTTTGGGTTTGCTGGATGACATTGGCGATGGTAAAAGTTTTCCCCGAACCAGTCACCCCCAACAAAACCTGCGAAGGTTCGCCAGCGCTCACCCCTTCGGTAAGTTGTTTGATCGCCTGGGGCTGATCACCGGTTGGCTGGTAATCTGAAGTGAGTTTGAATTCCATAGCTTCTTCCCAACGCCCGAAAGGGGTCAAAAGGTTTAAAAATTCCCGAATTAAGCTCTTGCGGTGCCGAGTCTTTCCAAATTATAAAAGAGGAAATTACTTCTCAAGATCATCACCAAAAAAAGCGGTACCAAAGACGGATGGAAAGACTGAATTCCAATCATCCAAATCAACAATGCCAAAACTGTCAGGATCAAAGTGCCCAACAAATATTTGGACACCCAGGATGGAGTCGGTTTTTTCCAAAGGCCCCAAGCTAATGCCAAATGACCAGGAAAAGCCCAGAGGATATTCCAGTTGGATTTGGTCGCGGAATGATCAGTGAAAAACCACAGGAAAGTCACCAATACACCGAGTAATCCCAAAATCAGGAAAATACCGATATCCAATCCTCTAAAGAGTTTTCCTTTTCTGAAGCCAATAAAGGTCAAAAGCCCAACCAAAATGGCGAATGCCCAGAAAACCAAAAAAGGATTTAAAAGACTCAGCTGAGGCTCCTGATCGGGATATTCCAGAATCACCCGGGTCTCTTTTACCAAAGGGCGGGTTGGTCCTTGGCCTTCAATGGTGGCATTGGCAAAAGCCTGTTCCATATAATCCGGAAGAAACTGTGCCTCTCTAGCTGTAGCAGGTCTGTCAATCACTGCCCCCAAAGCCAAATCAATCCCCAAGTCAGCCCAGGGAAGAATATAGACGTATTCATCGATCAGGTTCCGGAAAGTCTTCTCCTCTACCACCTCAGGATCATTCCACACCAATTGCTTTCCAATCGCAATCTCAAAAGCATCCCGAATTTTGGTGGCACAATTGTTAAAAAAGAAATCGTACCGATAAAACCTCCTTGCCGGATCGTATTGAGCCTGAAGGTGCTGCACCAGAAAATCCTTTTGGTCTGCACTGAGATCCAAAATCTGTTCCCGGACCCCTCGCTTAAAATAATCGTATTCGATGATGAATTGGTCGTAGGTGGTCACACTGAGCATGTAATCCAGCTTCCCGGCGGCAAACTTCCCATAGAAATTCGGGGTGTTGAAATCAAAGGTACCAAAGTTGAACACCAAATCACGTCCTGAAGAACCTATCTCACGAACCCGGATCGCACTGTGACCAAAGCTGGAATACAACTCCTGACCCGGATCACAAGTCAGCAAGCTCACCTCATACACCTGAGCCCGAGCAGTGCCAAGGCCCATTAAAAGCAAACAAAAATAAACGACTATTTCTTTATTGATTAGGGACATTTTTATAACTTAAACTTACTTTTTATACCATACTTTTTCATGAGAAATCTAGCTCAAACTTTTGCTTGTGTCTCATTTTTTGCCTGCCGAATATACAGGATATTCCTGGCAGTTGGAGTGTTCCTTCCCTTACTTCAAGTTGCCATTGCCCAGGAAATAAATTCCTACAAAACCATCGCCACCGGTGATTTTATCAATCCAGCAATTTGGGCAGTATGGGATGGACTGGTCTGGAATCCAGCAATTCAAAAACCCGGAAGTATGAACGACATATACATTGACCAGACCCACACCTTGAGATTAACAGGAAATGAACAAGTTAAAAATGTGTTCATCAATGCAGAAACAGGCGCAAATCAAAAGCTCAATTTAAACGGGTTCAATCTGGATGTTTTTGGAACACTTCAAGCTTTTTCCGGGCCAGCTCCAGGAACTCCGGGAAATGCCTGGAACAGCCAAAACTGGATCGGAAATTCAATAACCAGCACCCTTACCTTTAAAGGTAATTCCAGAATCCTTATTCATAAAAACAGCTGGAGCGCCCAGACCACCAACAGTAGATTTTCAGTCATTTTTGATCCCAATCCTGGACAGACCCTCACCTTGGAATCTCCATTAAAGGCACTTCAGTTTACGGTCAAAAATGGTTTTCTTCTTCAAAAATTGGACACCTCTGTCCTTCCGAATGTCTGCAATACGCTTTCCTTCAATACAGAAACTACTGTCTATGGAGTAGGCCCATTTGGAAACCTCAGCATTGAAAGCGGTGCTACAATGATTTCGGAATGCAATGCCGCCATCCTAAACCGCTCCACCAGCGGATTCGTAAGCGCTTTGAATTTCATTCTTAAAACTGGGGGAACTTTAATTCTGGAAGGCAATGCCCCCAGAATTGAATCGGCCAACTTCCAATTGGAAGGAACCATCATCTTTCGGGGAGGATCCACTGCGAAATCCTTTTTGTCCAGCTCCTACCCGGATGCTGGATCACCCTACTCCGTAAAAAATCTGGTTTTGCAAGGAAACCAAAATCTCCAACTTCCCGCTCAGCTATTCCTAAGTGGAACCTTGGAAAAAACCGGCTCCGGGAATTTCCAGACAAATACCACCCATCTTACGCTTGTTGGATCAGGAAATCAGGAAATTCTTGGGTTTCCTTTGGTGATTCTTGACTTGACCCTGAATAAAACCGGCGGAACTTTCTTCCCAAGGGAAAATCTCACGATCCAACGGAATTTAACCATGTCCCAAGGACAGATTGATTTTCAGGGCAAAGACTTAATTGTGAATACTTCCGGCATAGGAACTTATCATTTTGCCGGAGGAAAATGGAAAAACCTTGGGCTTTTCACTTATCAAAACCTCCCAACCAATTTCCATGGGACAAATTCAACTTTTCCCTTTGAGGATTCTTTTCAAGGTGGAGTCCGAAAAGTACAATTGCTCGGAAATACTTCTGGAGGAAACTTGAGTATTCGCTTTACGGAATATAAAGGCGCTGAGCATGATCCTGGATTTAATGATTCGGACGGCACTCCTATTCTTTATCGGCTCTTCAGTTATTTCCAGTTTTCTGGATTTTCCTCCAGTGATTTGCCCTTGCAAATCCGGCTTTCTGCGGATCAATTAATTGTGGATAACGTGGATGATTTACGGGTGGTTGGTACAGGGTATGCTTTGCCCGGCACCCATGTACCCGGGACTGATCCTGTGAATCTTTGGGCGATTCGCGACATGACTTGGAATGACCTGACTGGCAAGAACATCACCATAGGGAGTTACCGCGTCCTGAGCATTTTGCCGGTGGTTTGGCTGGAAGCAGTTGCAAAAAATCTTCCCGATGGAAACCTGTTGACCTGGAAAGTCGCATCAGAAAGGGACAACCTTCTTTTTGAAATCTACCGAACTGAAAAAATCGGAAAAGAGTGGGTTCGTATTGGAATCATTCCCTCAGAAGGCAATTCCAATGTACCCAGAGAATACCGGTTTTTGGATAAAATTGCTCCAATCTACTCCGAATACTATTACCAACTTCGTCAAATAGACCTTTCTGGAGCGTCTTCTTGGAGCAAGGTTTTTCGGGCTTCCGGCAAGGATTGGAAAGAAAACCGCTTGCTGATCTACCCCAATCCTTTCACCTCAGGAAAGCTTCGGTTGGAATACCCTGAAAAAAATGGTGACAATTCTCTGGTTTTCGTCAGAAACTCACAGGGACAAATACTCTATTCCCAAAGCTTTGATGAGGACTCTCTGGGTACTTTCTGCGAAAATTTACCTTCCGGAGCTTATTTGATCTCCATCCAATCAGAAAATAGATTCTATTCCTCCAAGCTGATCAAACAATAAAAAGTAATTGAATTGCGCTGATTTTTATATCTTTCCTCTTTAACCTACACCCCAACCTATGACCTTTCTTCTTGTGCTGCTCAGCATAGCCATTTTGGTTTTGCTGATTGTTTGGGCGAAGCTCAATCCCTTTCTTTCCTTTCTTATTGCTTCCATTGCCGCAGGCCTGATGCTTGGACTCCCTGCAGACCAAGTGGCAAAATCTGTTCAGAAAGGGATGGGAGGTCTTTTGGGTGATTTGGTGATCGTAATTGTCACGGGTGCGATGTTGGGCAAGCTCGTCGCTGAAAGCGGAGCCGCCCAAAGGATTGCCGGATTTCTGATGAAGATTTTCGGAGAAAAATACATCACCTGGGCCATGGCTTTTACAGGTTTGATCGTCGGTATTCCTCTTTTTTATAATGTTGGTTTTGTCTTGTTGGTACCTTTGGCTTTCACGGTATCCTATCAATTTAGGCTTCCTGCGGTATATGTGGGGATGCCCTTATTAGCAGCTCTTTCTGTGACCCATGGCTTTTTGCCTCCACATCCCTCACCGGCGGCTTTGGTAGCTCAATTTGAGGCAAATATGGGTTTGACGCTGTTCTACGGTTTTCTGATCGCCATTCCTACCATTATTATCGCAGGACCGATTTTCGCTCCTTTCCTTAAGAAAATAAAATCAGAACCCCTGAAAACCTTCCAGGCTGAGCCAAAGCCAGAAGAAGAACTTCCGGGTATCGGAAATAGCCTTTTTACTGCATTGTTACCGGTAGTTCTATTGGTGGGTACGACAGTGATCAGTCTGAATACAAATTCAGCAGGATCTTTCGGTCCCTTGGTAGGATTCATTGCAGATCCCGGAGTGGTCATGTTGGTATCCTTGCTTTTTGCGACCTTTTCCTTGGGTCTGGGAAGAAACCAAAAAATGACCCACATCATGGGGATTTATACTGAAGCCACCAAGGACGTTTCCATGATATTGTTGATCGTAGCCGGTGCAGGTGCCTTGAAACAAATCTTCACCGATTCAGGAGTCAGTCAGACCATTGCCGAAAGTCTACAGACTTGGGACATGCATCCTTTGATTTTGGCTTGGCTGATTACTTCGGTAATCCGGGTATGCGTAGGTTCAGCGACGGTGGCGGGCCTGACTACAGCGGGAATCATCGCTCCATTGGTCACTACCATGAATGTAGATCCCAATTTATTGGTACTATCCATTGGAGCAGGAAGTCTGATGTTCTCTCACTTCAATGATGGAGGATTCTGGATGTACAAGGAGTTCTTCAACGTAAGTATCAAGGACACCATCAAGTCTTGGTCTCTGATGGAAACCATTGTGGCGGTATTTGGACTGATCGGTGTCCTGATTCTGGACCTATTTGTCTAACTTCGAAAAAATTAATTACTGCTATGCAAACTCCGGAACAGAATTTTGAAAACCTAGGTCTTACCCTTCCACCCGCACCAAAACCTTTGGGAGTCTACAAACCCTGCCTGATTGACGGGAAATATCTCTATCTATCGGGTCATGGAACTGTACAGGAAGATGGCTCCCTGATTATCGGAAGGATCGGCCAAGATTTGGATATGGAAGAAGGTAAATTGGCAGCCAGACAAGTAGGCTTAGCGATGCTGGCGACCATCAAAGCCAATATTGGCTCCTTAGACAAAGTCAAACGAGTGATCAAAGTCCTCGGCATGGTCAACTGCGTATCCACATTTGAAAGACATCCCTACATCATCAATGGCTGCAGTGAATTATTCGCAGCAGTCTGGGGGGAAGAAAACGGAATAGGCGTTCGTTCAGCCGTAGGGATGGGTACGCTTCCGGATAATATTCCTGTCGAAATTGAAGCCTTATTTGAACTTCATTAAGGCTCAATCAGGGTACGGTAAGACTCATAAAGACTCCATATGTCTTTGACATAGTTGACCGCTATATGGCCTTTGGCAAATCCACTCTTGACCACCGGATCCCGATAATATTCGGGATCACTTTTCAGGTTTAAAAAATAGGAGACATCCTTCCAGCTTTGGGTATTTTTCCGGTATTTCATGGTCAGCCTCCAAGCATCTTCCACATGTCCCTGCCCGATATTGTAGGAAGCCAGCATGAACTTAATCCGCTCATTGGAATCCGGAACTCTTTCTCTCCAAAATTTATCCAAGTACTGCAGATACCTGACCCCTCCTCTTAGGGATTCTTTGGGATCATTGGGATTCTCCACCCCAAATCTCTCCAAGGTCACCGGCATGAGCTGAAGCAAGCCCTCGGCTCCCGCATACGAGGTGGCTGAAGTATCAAACCCGGACTCTTTGTAGATCATTGCGGCTAATAGTCTCCAGTCCCAACCCAACTCCCTGGAATTCTCCTGGATCAGCTCATCGTACTCAGAAATTCTATTTCCTCCTATGGAAGAAAACTGACTATTTGCCCGATAAAAGCTGTTTCTGGGGCTCAGGAAATATTTGGCATACAATTCTGGAATAAACCGCTGCTTTTTCTCCTGGAGCCAATTGTTGACTTCGGCAAGCAGATTTGGGGAATTTTTACGGACAGCCCAAGAAATCGTCCCGTCTTCGGAGACTTTTAGAGAGGCATCCAAGCCCTGATAATAGGTTTGATTCGCCTTGGCGATATTTCGGTCCGCCACCGTCCAGTTGATTTGTTTTTCAGATATCTGATCGATCAGGATTTCTTCATGATAATCAGAAACCTTGACCGTAAAATGTAAGTTGAGAGAATCCTTGATCTGCTGGAGCTGCTTGGCATAGACCGTACCTTTACGGACATAAACGGTATCATTGCCAATGGACTCCCAGGTCACCGGACTTTCAAAAGGTTTCCTCCCGACCACCACTGTACTCATCGTGCCGAGGTAATGGGTAAATGAAGCTCTCTCTCTCCTTTCCCTGGAGTTTTCCAAATTCATCGCAATGAGATCAACCCTGCCCTCGTCCAAGAGATCAAAGGCATTCTCGATATCTGAAACTACCACAAATTCGACTTGAACTCCCAAGCTTTTACCAAGGTCTCTAAGCAGTTCAAATTCATATCCCATTCTCCTGCCTCGATAGATATAGTAGGAGGTGGAGTTGTTGTCCACAGCAGCGCGAAGGGTACCTCTTGTTTGGATTCCCTTGAGATCAAGGATATAAGGCGCTTTGAAAACCTTTTCCATCCGGTTTTCAAAGAAAGTACATTGAACTCCCGAGAACAGGAGTATGAAGAAGGAAATGATTCCTATGAGTGCTTTTTTCATTCCACAGGGGTAAACCCCATCTGGTCCAAAGCCCTGATTGGCAAAGGTTATGCCAAAATAAAATTCAAGGATTTGTTAAAAATGGCAAATAAAAAACGGAGTCTTTAAGAACTCCGTTTTCTAAGGCTTTTTTTCTCAGGGATTTATGGAAAAATCCTCCGCACTGTTTTGGAAGAATATTTTCCCGGATAAGCGCATCAGTTCTATTTCCTGCTCCTTGATCTGGTAAATGGAAGTGATTAGCCGGTTTTCGGCAGTCAGAAGATTTACCTGTGCATCGCGGAATTCCAGGTAAGAAGCTATCCCTAATCGGAATCTTTCCAAAGCGATTTCTGTATTTTCTCGAGCTACTTGAAAATTTTTCTCCTCAATAGTCAGAAGCTTCAAATTAGTCTCATAGGTATTATAAGCTCGCTGAATATCTGACTGAAGCTGGATCTCGTATTGCTCCAAGGAATAGTCTTGAATGCGTTGTTGCACTTTGGCGTTTTGAATTCTTCGATTGAGAGTCAATCCGCTGAACAGGTTGACGGTAATGTTTCCTCCATAATTAAACCCCTGTCTCTGGTTTTGAATCAGAAATCCTGCATCAGAATTGGACGTGTTATTGACATAGGAGCCGTTCAAATTCAATATAGGCAGGCGGGAAGCTTGCAGTTCCCGAGTTTGAAGAAATGCCACATTTTTCAAACGCTGATTGATCAGGAGAAGCTTGTTCTCCATAAAAGCGTTGTCCTCCAACTCTGCAAAGCTGAGTTGCTGATCAATGGTGATGGTGTCCTGAACTAAGAAATCCTGATCTGGATTGATTGCCATTAATTCATTGAGATTCACCTTGGCGTTTTGGATGATTTGCTCCTGAGTCAGCAATAAACTGGAATCTGAATTATAATCTACCTGAGCGGTAAGAAAGTCTCTTTTTCCTGCTCCTCCCAATTCGTATTGGGCTTGGGCAATATCTAATCTTGCCTTGCTCAATCGAAGGGTCTCCTTGAGAACCTGATACCGCTGCAACTCCAAAATCAGCCGGTAATACGCAGTGGAAATTCCTGCAACCGTATTTTCCACGGCAATTTTGGATTCCAACTCGCTTATTTCGGTCAATTGCCCTAGACGCTTCATGGTTATGACGGACTCAGGACGAAAGCCATAGATCCCGACAATATTAAAGTTCTCATTTCTGGATCTTGCATTGTCGATTTCTCTGGGAGCCGGGTCATTGACAAACTTCTGGGTCACATCCTCATTGCTATACGACCGAAGGTAAGTCGCATCTACCTGAGGCATAAACAAGTCACCTGCACCGATCTTCTTTTCTCCTTCCCTTAAGGCCACATTATCTACAGCAATCTTAATCTGAAGGTTATTTTCCAAGCCCAACTGAATGGCTTTTTCTAAATCCAAAGACTCTTGCCCCAAGGCGTTACTGCCGAAGACCAATAGGGAAATAAACACTAATAGGATTGATTTTCTCATCAAATTCTGGCTAATCTACCTTGTTTAGAGGTTAAGAAAGTATAAATAGCTGGGATAATAAACAGCGTTAGAATGGTCGCAAAGGTAAGCCCTCCGATGACGGCAGCACCCATGGGTACCCGGCTTTCAGCTCCTGCACCAAGTGCTAAGGCTATCGGCAATATCCCAAGGATGGTGGAAAGACTGGTCATCAAGATGGGTCTGAAACGTGCCACTGCCGCTCCAAATATGGCTTCCTCCACAGGCATGCCCTGGGCTTTTCTTTGATTGGCAAATTCCACAATCAAAATCCCGTTTTTGGTCACCAAACCAATCAACATGATAATCCCGATCTGACTGAAAATATTCAGGGTAAATCCAAAAAGCCATAGGGTGCCCAAAGCTCCAAACAAGGCCAATGGAACAGTAAACATGATCGTCAATGGATCGGTAAAGCTTTCAAACTGGGCAGAAAGCACCAAATAAATCAGCACCAGCGCAAAAATGAAGGCAAAGATCAAGCTGTTGGAAGATTCACGGAATTCTTTGGAAGGACCGGATACATCCGTGGAATAGGTCTCGTCCAAAACTTCCGAAGCTATTCGATCCATTTCGTCCAATCCATCCCCTATGGTGTACCCATCGGCCAGGTTAGCAGAAACAGTCGCACTCACGAATCTGTTGAATCTATACAATTGTGGGGGTGTACTGTTTTCTTTGACTTTCACCAAATTGTCCAGTTGGACCAGCTGTCCATTGTCACCCCGTACATAAAGCATCCGAAGGTTAATCGGTTCGTTTCTATCCTGGATTCTCATTTCTCCCACTACTTGGTATTGCTTTCCATTCATGATGAAATAGGCAAAACGCTGACCAGAGTAGGACAACTGTAAGGTCCGTGCAATTTCCTGGACTGAGACACCGATATTTCTAGCCTTTTCCCGGTCTATTTCAATTTCCAATTCAGGCTTGGTGAATTTCAAGTTGATATCAGAGAAGATAAATGCCTCACTTTGGCCAACCTTTTCCATAAATGGAGGAATTGCCTCTTTCAGCTTTTCTATGGTCGGTGCCTGAAGGACATACTGCACAGGAAGTCCACCTCTTCGGTCTCCGATGGAAACAGGCTGCTGCGCAAATCCTCGAACGGCGGTGACGGAACGAAGCTTTGCATTGACTTGGTTGAAAATCTCCTGCTGAGATCTGCTTCTGTTTTCTCCATCTACCAAGTATAGCCGAATAAAGGCCGAATTGGTATTGGCTGTCCCAAAACCCGGAGAAGTCACTGAGGTCACTCCCAAGCGCTCTTCTTCCGGAATTTCATCCATAAAGTCTTGAGCCAATTGGTCCACCACCCTATCCATGTAGCCAAAGGTAGCTCCCTCAGGACCACTCAAATTAATTCTCAATTCACCACGGTCCTCAGTGGGGACCAATTCTGTCTGCAGGCTATTGAACAGGATATAAATACCTCCACCAATCAACAAAACCAAGGCAAAACCCATCCATTTTACTTTCATGAAGGCGGCAAGGGCACTTTCATAGATATCATTCAACCAAACAAAGAAGGGCTCAGTGAAATTGTAAAAGGCACTTTGCTTTTCTCGTCTTTTCAAAAGCTTTGAACTGAGCATCGGAGTCATGGTCAAAGCCACGAAGGAAGAAATGATCACAGAGCCCGCCACGACAATTCCGAATTCCCGGAAAAGTCTACCGGTAGTACCGGTCAAGAAAATCACCGGAAGGAATACCGCTGCCAAGGCCACCGTGGTAGCAATGACTGCGAAGAAAATCTCCTCAGAACCTTTCCTTGCAGCCTCAAGAGGTTTTTCTCCTTTTTCGATCCGGGTGTAGATATTTTCCAAAACCACGATCGCATCATCCACCACCAAGCCGATGGACAAAACGATTCCCAGTAAGGTGAGAACGTTAATCGAAAAATTGAGCAGATACATGATGAAAAATACCCCAATCAAGGAAATCGGAATGGTCAATACCGGAATGAAGGTAGTTCTCCAGTCTCTCAAGAAAAGGAAAATGATTGCCACCACCAGAATGAAGGCCGTGATGATGGTTTCCTCGACTTCAGAAATGGATTTTCGGATGTATTCTGTGGAATCAAAGGCTATCTCTATCCCCACATCATCCGGCAGATCTTTCTTGATCTGTTCTATTCGTTTATAAAATTCATCGACGATCTCAATGTTATTGGATCCCGGCAATGGCACCAAAACGACAGCTACCATGGGCACTCCGTCTCTTTTCAGAACTGTCCGTTCGTTTAGGGCAGAAAGTTCTGCATTTCCAATGTCCTGAAATCTTACAATGTTATTCTGATCCTCTTTGATGATCAGCTCATTGAATTCCTGAGGGGAACTCAATCGGCTCTTGGTTCTTACGGAAAGTTCGATGTTTTGGCCTTCGATTCTCCCGGACGGAAGCTCCAGGTTTTCACTCTGTACTTTTTGGAGTACATCCAGAGGAGTAATGCCATAGGAAGCCATTTTCAAAGGGTCCATTCTAAGGCGAATGGCATATTCCTTTTCTCCCCAAATCTGTACTCTACTTACCCCGGGAATGGTCTGCAACCTTTCTTTGAAAACCTTATCCGCAATGTCCGATAGCTCCAGCAAACTCCGGTTGTTGGACTCCACATTCAGGGCGACAATAGGTTGGGAATCTGCATCGGCTTTGGACACTACCGGAGGCTCGGCATCCGGTGGAAGGTTTCTTTGCGCACCGGCCACCTTATCTCGGACGTCATTGGCGGCTGCTTCCAGATCCGCCCCCACTTCAAATTCAACGGTGATATTACTTCTTCCATCTGCACTGGTAGAAGTCAGGGATTTAATCCCTTGGATCCCGTTGATTTGCTCTTCCAAAGGTTCTGTAATCTGAGCCTCAATCACGTCTGCATTGGCTCCGACGTAGGTAGTGCTCACATTGATGACTGGAGGATCCACGGAAGGATACTCCCGAATCCCCAAAAGGGAAATCCCGATTCCCCCAAATAGGAGAATCACCAGTGACATAACGATGGCCAAAACCGGCCTGTTGATACTCAAATTCGAAAGACTTGCCATCAGATCAATTGATTATGGTAGGTTGGATCGACATTCCCTGCCGTGCCTGCATTACACCCGTGGTGAGCACCAGGTCACCTTCATCCAAGCCAGAAAGTATCTGGACATGTGATTCGGTTCTGGTTCCGATTTCAATTCTCCGCTGCTCGACTTTCCCGTCTGCAGTGGCTACAAATACTTTATATCCCTCCAATTCAGGAATGACTGACTCGGCCGGTACCATTAAAGCGTCCTCGGTAACCTCCAGAATGAATCTGATTTTCACAAACATTCCCGGAAGAAACTTGCTGTCCTTATTTGGGCTTTGAGCTCTTAGCTTCAAGGTACGCGTGGCAAGGTCTACCTGGGGTTCGAAAGCATAAACTTTGCCTTCCACTTCCTCAGTAGAGGATTCACTGGAAAAGAATATCGGGGAGCCAATGGTCACTTGATTGGCATATCGTTCCGGAATCGAAAATTCAATTTTCACCGGGTCAATGTTGACTATACTGACAATCGATGTGGTCGGACTGATTACAGAACCTTCCGAAATGAGTCTTAGTCCAAGCTTCCCGTTGAAGGGTGCACGGATGACTGTTTTTTCCAACTGTGCCTCGACCAATTTGATATCAGATATTGCGGTATTGAATTGATTTAACACGATATCGTATTCTTCCTGGCTGATCGCTTCTCTTGCCAATAGTTGTTTTTGTCGGTTTTCCTGTGTTTCAAACAACTTCTGCGTGTATTGAAGTCTCTGGTATTGGGCTTGAAGCTCATCGTCATTGAGGTAAACCAGCGGGGTACCTTTGGTGACATACTGTCCTTCCTGAAAGTTGATTTTAGTTACAAGGCCCGAAATCTCTGACCTTAGATCCACAGATTCATTGGGTAGAATTGTTCCAGTCACCTGCAATTGATTGCGGAGAGTTTCCTTTTTCAATTTGATCACGTTTACCGGAAGAGCTTGAGTAGATCCGCCTGGACCTCCGGATGGGGAGCCGGAAGGTTCAGCTCGTTGATCGGCAATCCTGGGATAAAAAAATGCAATCAAAATGATGACGATGATCCCAATTATCAATCCAATTTTGGTAGTTTTTTTCATTGAGGTGTGGAGGTAATTCTTAGATTAATAAATGCTATAGATAATTGATTAAACTCTTCTGGCTTTTCAACATTGACGACATGCCCACATTGCTCCAAAACGGTCAGAAAGGCATTTTTATGGATTTTCACCAAATTTTTTACCGGCTCAAGAAACATCACATCCTGGTCGCCCATAAGGTAGAGGGTCGGAATTCCCAGATCTTTTTCTTTGAAGTACTTCAACAAAGGATTGATTTCTTTGGTCAAAGTGAACCAACGGATGAATTCCTTCTGACAAAGCTTTTGAGCTTCTTGAATAAATAAATTTCTGGATTCTGCATGCTGCTTTCTAGGCATGATGATAAAGGCAAAAAGCCTATAAAGCCACATGTAAGGAATGATCCTTTTGAAAACATTCCCCAAAAACACCAAAATCCTACTTTGGGTCGTTAGCCTGGTGACCGCTCCCGCCAATACCAAAGATTTCACCCGATTCGGTTCTAATTCAGCCAGCTGTCTGGCTAAAATTGTCCCTAAGGAAACCCCCATAAAATGGGCAGGAGGAATCTCCAGAAACTCCAAGACTTCCAAAACATCCTTTGTGACTGCTTCAAAAGTGTACTGCTGGGACCAAATCGCCTGAGATATATCTGCCGATTTGCCATGGCCTCTTAAATCGATCAACAAAAGATTGAATTCCTTTTGAAACTCTCTTAACTGCTTATGCCAAACCGCACTGCTTCCCCCTGCTCCATGAATAAAGACAATCCATTCATGAGAACAAGGATGGAAAAATTGCTTATAGTATAACATAAAGCTAGAACTCAGTGGCAAACCCAAAAGTTGCCAATTCCAAAAATAACTTATGATTCCTCAAGTTTGGGCTGAAAACTTACTGAAGGTAAATTGTTGCTGCCAAAGGAAAATAGCGGGGATACTAATGTTACAAATTGAGAAAATAGGCCTCAGGCAATAAATCAAAGTTTCCAACCTATGGTAGTTTGGAAGATATAATCTGTCCTAGAAGCTCCTTCAGTAGGTTTATTATCGAAGTTGATAGAGGTGTTTATTTTAAAATAAAGGTCAAATTTGAATTCATACCGGACATCCAATTTAAAATCGGAACGAACCCTTCCTTTGGTACTCAAGCTGGGATAAGCGACCAAGGTGGATAAAAAATCCAAATCGCCGATGTCATAGATATTGTATTGTGCCCCAAAAAATGATTCAGCAGTTTGCTTTGCGTTGGGTTCGTTGGAGAATTTTTCGTTGTTAAGGTTGATTCCCCCCTGAAATGCCAAATAGGTTTGGTTGGTATGGACTAGATATTTACCCGCTCCGGCCATGTTGGAGGTTCTAAGATCCAACAATTGCTCAGTATTGGACAGCATATTCAGGTTGTACAGAATAAACCAATCATTGGGTAAAAAATAATTGTAATTAAATACAATTTCAGATCGCTGAATCGGTTCGGTCTCTGATTGAACCGAACGCAGTTTGTTAAAGGTCAAGTTTCCTTTCCAGCGATCCGCCAAGTATCCGATCCCTGAATTAAAGGTAAACTGCCTAAATTCATTGGCTTTGGTGAAATTGACCCCTGCATCAAAATAAAGGGAAAGCCGGCTCCAGAAACCTTCATCCAGGGCATTCAAATAAACTATGTCCCCGATGGGCACTTCAATCCCCTGCACTTCCAAACTATCAAGTTTGCTGGATTTATGAGGTTTTATGGTGCTCCTGAGAATGCCGTTGGGATCATAGGGCTTGATTCGTACAAGACTATCTGAGGTGCTACGAAGAGTTCCGTTAAATCTCCTCCCGTCTGAGATTGTAATGAGGTAATTCAACTCAGAGTAAATTCTTTTGATCTCCTTCCAATCCACTTTAAAGTCTGAGTTTGAATAATCCGTCTCGATGATTAGGACTCCCTTGTCCATGGATTTGATTTCACCGGCTACCAGATTATCGTTTTTAAAAATCAAGGTGTCATTCTGACCATATAAAATTCCCGAGTAAAAAAGGAAGAAAATGAAACTTCCTAAATAGCTATAATACTTCATCCCAAAACAATTTGCTTAAAAATAAAAAAAGCACTCCAAATGGAGTGCTTTTTACTAGAATCTTGGAATAATTAATTGAAAATATATCGCAAACCAAACTGCATTCTCCAAACGTCATTCACGCCTGCAGTAGGTCTGTAAGTCTCGGAAATCAAATCGGAGCCAAAGTTTCTTAGTCTATACTGAGAAACGCCAGCTGCATTTGCAGGACCTCCCTGAGCAGTAGTAGGAACAATTAGGGGCTGGGTAGAATTGAAGGTCTGACCTACACCCCAATCTTTGTTCAACAAGTTGCCCACGTTCAAGATATCCACTCGGAATTCCAAGGTGTTTTTCTTGTTGTTGATATTGGTAAACAACTGCTGTGCAAAGGTGAAGTCAGCTCTGGAAATCATCGGCATGATCACCGCACCTCTTTGTGCATACTGACCTCTGTTTGCGCTAAGATATTTATCCTGCTGAATGTATGCTTCCCAAGCAGCAGCCTGCTCAGCGGCAGTGAAGGTTCTTGGCGCACCGTTTACAGTCACCGTGTACTGCTGGAAGTTCATCTCCTCTACATTCTTGTGGATATAGATCAGGTCGTTGGAAGTACCTCCGTCACCGTTCAAGTCACCGCTAAAGGTATAGGAAGCGTTTCCGATAGTTCTGGATTCCCAGAATAAGGAGAAGGAAGTATTTCCAAACTTGAAGAAGTCCTTGCTATAGCTGGCAGTTGCAAATACCCGGTGTCCCAAGTTGTTGGAAGAGAAGCCCAATTCAGGGTTGTTAGGATCTCTGGAAATAGGGTTGTTAAACCAAGTACCTGCAGCAATAGAACCCGGATCTACCGTATTCATAGACTCCCCGTAGCTGTATGCAGCTTTCACAAACAGACCGTTGGTGAATGGTCTTTCCAAGGAGAAAGAAGCCACCCAAGAGTTCCCTACAGCTTGGTTAGAAAGAACAATAGCGTTTGGAATGTTGCTGTTAATTCTGTTTCTGGTGTATCGAGGTCTTTTATCCGGACCATTGAACAAGGCCTGATGAACCGGTAGGTTTCCGTTATAGTAAGCAATTCCATTCACATCAGCGCTATAGATGAATTCTCCGGTTGCTACCAAATTCCAAGGCAATTGCTGGTCAATGGCAATGTTGGATCTCCAAACCTGAGGGAATTTGAAATCAGTCTCCGTCAAGGCCAATTCGTAGGAAGAGGCAGGCTGTCCAGTCACCTCGGTAGGCTTATACGCATCTGGGTTTGGATTGAACGGTCTGGCCGTGGTGTTGTCAAACTGGGCAAAACCTGTCAGGATACCGTTGTTCCCCACTTGGTTGGAAATCCACACATAAGCTGGACGTCCGGTGAAGATCCCTGTACCCCCACGAACCTGGGTTTTCATATCGTTGAATACGTCCCAGTTGAAACCAACTCTTGGGGACCAAAGGATATTTGGTTCAGGAAGCTGGTCAGTTCTGAACTTCACGTAAGCACTTTCAGAATTTCTAAAGGACAAAGACTCCACTGCCTGGTTTCGAAGAGCAGTCTCTCCAAAGTAAGGAATGTCAAATCTCAAGCCCAAAGTGGCTTTGAAGTTATTGGTAATCTGCACTTCATCCTGAGCATAGAAACCTACATAATCCACTTCCAAAGGCTGGATAGGCTTCTCAGAACCAGGAATGTTATTCCATCTTACTTGGAACCTTCTCAGGTTTACTCCTGAGGGTACGGTATTGCCGTTTGCCAAAAAGTTATTGGCATCCTTGTAGAAATCTTCCAGAGAGTTGTACACATAGGCAGATTGAGATCCTGGGAAGAACACGTTTTCAGACTCGTATTTCTCATAGCTGAAACCTAAGGTGAATGTATGGTTTCCGGCAAAAATCTGAAGGTTGTCCTGAATTTGGAAAGTCTTATATCTCAACTCGTTGTTTGGAGTGAATGGCTCAAAACCGAAGGAAGTGTACGTAGTCCCGTTGTTCAAGATATCAACCATTGGGAAAAACTCACCCTTGTATCCACGGCTTTCATCCTGGTAAGTATACCCAACAATCAGGTTGTTGGTCATGTTGTTGCTGATTCTGGTGTTCAATTCACCCACAACGGAACGGATGTTTTCCAAGATGCTGTAGTTGGAGTTTTGGAAGTTCAAAGCATCCACTCGGCCATTTCTGTTTCCAAAACCCAAGGAAGAAGAGTTAGACATCAACACATCTGTAGAAGAATCCAAGTGGTTGTATCTTAAGCTCAGTTTGTTCCTTTCATTGATGTTGTAGTCCAATTTCACCAAGAATTTGGTCCCCAAAGTCTCGTTGTCATATCCTTCGTAAGGGCCAGTTTCATAGTTGAAGTTATTTCTTAAGAACGTGCTCAACTGGTCCAAGTCAGAAGCCAAAACGCGGGTAACGTTTCCTTCGATTGGCTCACCTCTGTTTGCTCTCCAAGTAGTTCCAGGTCTTGCTTCTGTTTCATCTTCGAAGGAAGCAAAGAAGAATAACTTGTCTTTGATGATCGGACCACCTACTCGGAAGCCATATTGCTTATAGGTAAAATCACCTGGATTGAAGGTGTTTTCACCTGCTTCAGTACCTACGTTATTGTTATTTCTCCAGAAATAGTAAGCCGATCCGGAAAACTCGTTGGTTCCTGAACGGGTCACTGTGTTGACACCGGCACCGGTGAAGTTTCCTTGTCTTACATCATAAGGAGCTACGTTCACGGAGATTTGCTCGATCGCATCCAAAGAAATTGGAGATACTCCAGTTCTACCACCCGGATTGCTACCACTACCCAAACCGAAGGAGTTGTTGAAGTAAGAACCATCCACCGTGATATTGTTCAATCTGGAATCCTGCCCGGCAAAGGACTGACCGTTGGATTGTGGAGTCAGACGGGTAAAATCCGTGATATTTCTCGAAATGGTGGGAAGTTTTGACAAAGCTCTATTGTCAATAGAAGTGCTGGCACCGGTTCTCTCATTGGAGAAAATGCTTCCGGAGGTGGAAGTTACTACCACTTCTGACAATTCTTGACCATCCTCTGGCAATACCACATTGACGTTTGCAAACACACCCAAGGAAAGAACAATCCCATCGATTTCCTGTGTGCTAAACCCGATAAATGATACAGTGAGTCTGTAAGGACCTCCTACCCGCATTCCTGGGATAGAATACTTCCCTTCTATGTTGGAAACAGCGCCATAACGCGTACCGGAAGGTAAGTGAGTAGCAACCACGTTCGCTCCAGGAAGTGGCTGGCCGTTTGCTTCAGTCACTATACCGGAGATCCCGGAAGTAGTCACCCCCTGAGACAATGCATATCCTGTGCTGAGCACTAGGAAAATCATTGCCATCAAGTTTTTCAGTAAATTTTGCCTCATAATTTTTTGTTTTGGGAAAGTTGGTTTTGATTAGAAATCTCCGCAAAGGTAAGGTTCACCCTCCTGTAGTTCAGAGTAGTTAACATTAAATTTTGCATTGCGAATTTCACACTTTTTAACAAAAGCTTAATACGCTAAATCGAGGAAAATGAAATAAAATTTTCCTTTCCACCATTTTTTTTACCCCAAGTGTCCAAATTCATAGCAGAAATCCATTAAAATTCCTGTTTTTTAGACCCTGTTAATTTTAAAATTTCAATTATCACGATTCACAACACCTTTTGAATTCATAAAATCAGAATTTTATATAAAATGTTTGCAAATCCTTAAAATATTATTCCATTGAAAGATAAAAATATCATTTGGCTGTATATTTTTCTTGCTGCCACCCTGGTGGATCTTGCCTTTCTTCTCGAAGGGGACTCTAACTCCAGGTTTTTTTCCAAGCCTTTGATCCTCTTGGGACTGATCATGTATTTCTACAGGATTACCAGACCCATTGCATCCACCCTATTGACAAAGTCAATTCTGGGAGCACTTATTTTTTCCTGGATTGGAGATATCCTTCTTCTTTGGCCTTCCTTGTTTATCTATGGTTTGGGAGCTTTTCTGATGGCCCATGTTTGTTACATCATCGGGTTTCGGCTAGCCCAAAGCAGCCCCATTAGACTCGGGAACGTGAACTTCATCAAGTCATTTTTTTTCAACTTGCCCATTTACATCGTGGCGGCCATCACGTTTTACCTGATCAATCCCAACCTCGGGGCCTTAAAAATTCCCGTGATTGCCTACATTTTGGTCATCGTCAGTATGGTCGTCACTGCCAGGGAAAGGTTTGGGAAATGCAGCGCAGCCTCATTTTGGCAAGTCTTTATCGGCGCCCTACTTTTTTTGGCTTCGGATGGAATTTTGGCTTTGGACAGATTTTACCAAAATTTTCCCGAATCAGGAATTCTAATCATGGGTACCTACGCTGCTGCCCAATTGCTGATTGTGATGGGAATCCGATCCTATTTGGTGGGTAAAAAATAAAAGAGGCTGATCGAAACCAGCCTCTAAGTGTTATTTTTTCAACGCTACTCTTATCGATAATTCTGTGAGCTGCTCCTCTGCAATGGTGCTTGGAGAATCGATCATCACATCCCTTCCGGAATTGTTTTTCGGGAAAGCGATATAATCCCGGATGGAATCCGATCCTCCGAAGATGGCGCAAAGACGATCAAAGCCAAAGGCAATTCCTCCGTGGGGCGGAGCTCCGAATTCAAATGCCTCCATCAGAAATCCAAATTGCTTCTGCGCCTCCTCATCACTGAACCCCAGATGCTTGAACATGAGCTGCTGGGTAGCCCGGTCATGAATCCGGATTGATCCCCCTCCTATTTCTACCCCATTGATCACCAAATCGTAGGCATTGGCTCTCACCGAGCCCGGGTCTGTTTCAAGTAAAGGGATATCCTCTCTTTTGGGAGAGGTAAACGGATGGTGCATCGCATGGAATCTTTGGGTCTCCTCGTCCCACTCCAAAAGCGGAAAATCCACTACCCAAAGCGGTCTAAAGACAGATCTGTCCCTCAATCCCAAGTCCTCTCCCATTTTCAACCGCAATTCGGACATCTGCTTACGGGTGGATTTTGCCTCGCCGCTTAAGACCAGCATCAAGTCTCCTGGCTCAGCGTTAAATGCTTTTGCCCACTCGCTCAAATCTTCCTGAGAATAGAACTTGTCCACGCTGGATTTTAAGGTTCCATCCAAATTGTATCTGACATAAACCAGACCTTTGGCCCCAATTTGAGGGCGTTTCACCCAATCGGTCAATTCGTCGATTTGCTTTCGGGTATATTCAGCAGCACCTTTGGCACAAATCCCCACGACTAACTCGGCCTGGTCAAAAATCGAAAAGCCTTTTCCTTGAGCCCATTCGTTAAGCTCAACAAACTTCATGTCAAATCTCAAATCCGGCTTATCGTTGCCATAATATTTCATGGCATCGGCATAGGTCATGCGGTCAACATTTCCCAAGTCCACTCCTTTGACCGAAGAGAAAAGGTGTTTGGTCAATCCCTCAAAGGTATTCAGGATATCCTCTTGGGTGACGAAGGCCATTTCACAGTCGATTTGGGTAAATTCCGGCTGACGGTCGGCCCGCAAATCCTCATCCCGAAAGCATTTGACAATCTGAAAATACCGGTCAAATCCCGACACCATCAGCAACTGCTTAAAAGTTTGTGGAGACTGCGGCAAGGCATAAAATTCTCCAGGATTCACCCGGCTAGGTACTACAAAGTCCCTCGCACCTTCTGGAGTAGACTTAATCAAAACAGGAGTCTCCACTTCGATGAAGTTTTGAGCATCCATATATTTTCGGGTCTCCTGCATCATGCGATGACGAAGCTGAAGTTTTTCACGAACCACATTCCTACGAAGATCCAAGTATCGATATTTCATCCTCAGGTCATCCCCTCCGTCGGTTTCATCTTCAATGATAAAAGGCGGAACCTTTGCAGGATTGAGTACTTCCAGGGAAGTAGCTTTAATCTCTATCGATCCAGTCGGGATTTTGTCATTTTTGGATGTTCTCTCGATGACTAGCCCACTGGCTTGGACTACAAATTCCCTCCCTAGTTGGGCCGCTTTTTCCAAAAGGTTTTTTTCGGTTGAACCTTCCTCGAAAATAAGCTGAGTGATGCCATAGCGATCCCGCAAATCTACCCAGATCAATCCTCCTTTATTTCGGACACGCTGCACCCAGCCAGCCAGAGTTACTTGTTGATTGACGTGATCTAGACGCAGTTCGCCACAGGTATGAGTTCTTAGCATTTTTCCTTTTGATTTTGGGAGGTCAAAGATAAATAAATGACCTAGAGTAATCCATCATTCTTTAAAAGATTCCCAGTAATCCTCCTCTTTAGCTGAAAAAAATTCGGAATTGGGACCGAAATTTTAAAAACTTCAAAATCAAGCTGCTCACAAATTCCTTTTAAACTTGAAGAGCTACGGCATAATTATTGCAAAATCTCAGCATTCAAATGTGCATTCTTTTGGAAATACGCCCAGATTTTCCTTGTTTGAATGTCGATTTCCTCACCCAAAAAAAGTTTACCCGGAATGAAAAAATTATGGATAGGTACCGCAGCTCTGATTTTGACCTTAGGAGCAGCAGTTTTGTTCCAAATTTCCCCCTTAACCCCTAATTTTTTTACCGCTAAAGTTGAAGAGCCCGTTCAAGACAGTCTTCTTGTCCAACCCAAAAAATCGGTATTCTTATACGGAATTGATGTCACAGGATTAAACATTGTAGAAGGTACAGTAAGCAAAAATCAAACTTTAGCGACGCTTTTATCCCCCTTCAATGTCCCTTACCAAATCATTGACGAAATCGCCAAAAAATCCAAAGACATTTTCGATGTTCGGTGGATAGCTGCCAACAAGAAGTTTACCGTCATTACCCCAAAAGATTCCTCCCAGGCACAATTTTTTATTTACGAGCCAAATCCAGCCGAGTATGTGGTATTCAATCTTGATTCCGTTGAAATCTACAAAGCTGAAAAGCCTGCCGAATATCGGACCAGAGAGGTGGGGGGAGTGATTCAGCGGTCACTTTACCAGGATATGGACGAGAAAGGTGTTTCTGTACAGATCATCAACAAATTTGCAGATCTATTTGGCTGGTCGGTCGATTTCCAAGCCTTGCAAAAAGGAGATATTTTCAAGGTAGTCTATCAGGAAAAAGTAATTGACGGCACTGTTGTCGATGTCTCCGGGATTCAGTTGGCATTTTTTGACCATAAAGGCAAACCGTATCACGCGATTCCTTTTGAGCAAAATGGAGAAACCAACTTCTTTGATCAGGATGGAAATTCCTTGAAAAAAGCATTTTTGAGAGACCCATTGGAATACACCAGAATTTCCTCAAGATACAATCTCAACCGATACCACCCAGTTCAAAAGAGATATAAACCCCATTTGGGAACAGATTACGCCGCCCGAACAGGAACGGAAATTCGGACGGTAGGAGATGGTACAGTTGTCGAAGCTAGGTATACTTCAGCCAACGGAAATTATGTGAAAATCAAACACAACGGAACC
This sequence comes from Cyclobacteriaceae bacterium, assembly GCA_033844545.1. Lineage (GTDB taxonomy): Bacteria > Bacteroidota > Bacteroidia > Cytophagales > Cyclobacteriaceae > Algoriphagus. Next base: position 27,070 of record JAJLJS010000045.1, read on the forward strand.
TACACCACTCAGTACCTTCACATGTCCAAAATCGGAAAAGGAATTAAACCGGGAACCAGAGTGTCTCAGGGTCAGGTGATTGGGTATGTAGGTAGTACCGGATTGGCCACAGGCCCGCACCTATGTTTCCGATTTTGGAAAAACGGCAAGCAAGAAGACTGGCTGAAAGAAGAAATTCCACCTTCAGAGCCAATATCCAAAGGAAATTTAGCGGCCTTTAATTCCAAAAAAGAGGAAGTTTTGAGACTTTTGGCTTCCATCAGCACCACCGGAGACGGCAAATTACTGGCAGACAAAAACCCAACCCAACTTGTAGGAGGAGAATAACCCAGGAACAGGTTTTTTGAAATTTCATGATTCCAGTGAAGAGGCTTGATTATGGTTTACTTCACTGGATTTTATTATTAAACCTGCATAAGATTCCCTCAACCAAGTGATTTCCTTTAAATTCAGGAAAAATTGACTAATTGGCGGAGCCAAAATCAATCTAGCAGTACAGTGGTATGAGCCAAGACCAATCCATCCGAATCAATAAATATCTCAGTGAAGTCGGCTTTTGTTCCAGGCGTGCTGCGGATACCTTATTAGAACAAGGTCGAATTACGATCAATGGGAAAATTCCTGAACTTGGAACCAAGGTTTTTCCCAAAGATGAAGTTCGCGTAGACGGTGAATTGGTCGGTACCCCCAAGAAAAATCATGTTTATATCGCCTTCAATAAACCTGTAGGAATAGTATCCACCACAGATGTAAAGGGAGAAAAAGATAATATTATTGATTATATCGGACACCCGGAAAGAATTTTTCCTATCGGCCGTCTGGACAAAGACAGTCAGGGATTAATCCTCCTGACCAGTGAAGGGGATATTGTCAACAAGATCCTGAGGTCCAAAAATAATCATGAAAAGGAGTATATCGTCACTGTGGACCGTCCTATTCATCCTTCCTTTATTAAAAAGATGAGCGAGGGCGTTCCCATCTTAGGTACAGTGACCGATCCATGTCAGGTAAGCCAAATCAACAAATTCAAGTTTCGGATAATATTGACCCAAGGATTAAACCGGCAAATCCGAAGAATGTGTGAGTATTTTGGATATACTGTTAAAGAATTGAAACGAATAAGAATCATGCATATCCAGTTAGATCTCCCTGTCGGAAAATGGAGAGATCTCAGTGAAAAGGAATTGGAAGAATTAAATCGCCTGATTCAAGACAGTTCCAAAACTATTTAGTCTTAAAAAACCAAAAGGCCTGTCCGATCTGGACAGGCCTTTTGGTTTTAAGTCTTGTGTTTAGGTGGAGTGTGGATTACATCGTATCCACTTTCTTTTGTCTTCCGGTGTATCCGAAGCTGCTCTTGCCCACTCTCAGTTCCGTACGTCTGTTCAGTTGGTGCATCGCCGGGGTACAGGTCACCGTGTTGCAGTCGTGGATCGGCCGGGTTTCCCCAAACCACTGGTATTCCAAGCGGTTGTTTTCGATGCCCCGCTGGATCAGGTAGTCCTTCACCACCGTCGCTCTTCTTTCCGAAAGCTTCTGGTTGTACTCATCTCCCCCACGCTGGTCGGTATGTCCCTCGATGTACAGCATCAGGTGCGGCATCCGCTTCAGCATTACCCCCACTCGCTCCAGCTCCTGCTTGTGGACACTTCGCAACATCGCCTTGTCAAAGTCAAAGTAGATCGTCGGAACTTCGGCTATCTCCTCCTGGATCTTCTCAAACAGATCCTCCGGCTGGCAGAAGTCCATGTCCTTCAGCTCCTGCGGTATCTCATACTGCTTGGTCGGGTCCGGAAACGCCTCCAGCACCAGCTCCGATCTTCGGTTCAGCTGATGGTTCGCCTCCGAGCAAGGCTTGCCGTTCCCGCAGTCGTTGGTCAGCTGGCTCTCGCCAAACCACTCCAGACGTACCCGGTCCGCACTGATTCCCTTCGTGCCCAGGTATTCGGTCACCGCCTTCGCCCGGTTGTTGGACAGGCGGATGTTGTATTCGTCACTCGCCCTGGAGTCCGTGTGGCTGGCCACCAGCAGGTCCAGGAAGCTGTATTTCTGCATCAGCTCGGCCAGTTTGTCCAAGGCCGGCATCGCGTCCCTGCGGATCACAAACTTGTCCAGGTCGTAGTACACAATGTCCACATGCACCGGAAGCTGGTACGGGATCGGAACCAACCGGTATTCTCTCTTCAGGGTATCCCCCGCAAAGCCCTTCGTGCTGATCCCTTCATCAGTAAGTGGAAAATACCCCGGCTTGCTGATCGTCAGCCCGAAGTCGCTCTCCGGCTCCAGCTGGGCCGTCAGCTCTCCCTTCCCGTTTCTGGCAGTCGGTACCATGATCCCCTGCGTCTTGTCCCGGAACGTCGCCAGGTAGCTCTCCGTGATCACGTTGCCGTTGCAGTCCAGTACCCTGGCCAGAAACTGCTTGTACATCTCCTTGGCCATGTACAGGTCATCCAGACCCATGCCCCCCTGTCTGTTCGAGGAAAAATAAACCGTCCGATCCTTGTCCTCCCGGTACGAAAAGTCATCGGCCAGCGAGTTGACCGGCGTGCCCATGTTCCTCGGACTGCTGATCGAGGCTGCCGTATAGTTCGCCTCAAATATGTCAAGACCTCCCAGTCCCGGATGGCCGCTGCTGGAAAAGTAAAACTTGTCCCCCTTGCGGAACGGATACACCTCGTTGCCCGAAGTATTCACTCCGGGGCCCAGGTTCACCGGCTGGCCAAACGTCAGGCTGTCCCCCGATACACTGTATTCGCTGTAGTACAGGTCATAGCCTCCGCTGCCACCAGGCATGTCCGAGGCAAAGTACAGACGGCCCGCTTCCTCATCCACATACGGATGCATCACCGAGTAGCCCAGTGAATCGTTGTACGGAAAGGCTCGGGCACTGTCCAGTTTCCCCTCCGCATTCACCCGGCTGTAATAGATCTCCGGCTGAACCGTGTGCTCGTTTCGCTTCTTCACCTTGGTGATGTTCCGTGTCACCGAGTAAAACAGCAGCCGGTCCTTCACCGAATAGCTCGGATCCGAAAAGTTCATCGTCCCGGGAACTCCCGATACCACCGTGCTGATGTTGCCCGACTTGTCCGCCTTGTACACCGTCAGATAGCTCCGGTCTGTATAATCATTTTTCTCCTGGCTGAAAATCCTGTTCCGACCGTCGATCCGGATCCCCGGCATCTCGCTCGGGTAGCTCCCTCCCCGGTCCGACACAAAGTACCGGTTCCCTTCTCCGTCCAGCGCCAGACCAAAGTCCGACTCCGAACTGTTCAGCCCTTCCATCGGCTCGGCCTTCAGCTTCCGCGTCGACTGAGGAACATCCGTCCGGCTGATACCCAGACTGTCCGCACTCAGCCCCTTCGACTGGATGATCCCCAAGGCCTCCTCAAAATTGTCGCTCAGAATCCCCGTACGGAGCAGTTCTCTAAAATCCTCCTCTTTGGCTTCCTCATAGCCCGATACCGTCTTCCACCAGCCATAGGCTCCCCAGTAGTCCCTCAGCTCCTCCGATGCCTTCGCCGCCTTCACTGCTGTAGTGTAGGTCGGCTTCTTCGCATACGCCTCCCCGTACATGTCCAGCGCATGCTGGTAGTTCATCTGCTTCATCTGGTCGTCCGCATACCGGACTTTTGACTGCTGTGCCCGGCTCATTCCTGTGGCCCCGATCACCAGACCCACCGCCATGGTTACTATTGTCAGTGTCTTTTTCATAATCAGAACCATCTTTGGTTTTTCATCGTCGCTTTTCTCGGAATCATGTAGTAGCCCACCGAAAACTCGTGGGAGTTGGCACGGTAGTCCTGCAGCACGTTCAGGTTGTGGTCATACGCATAACCCAGACGGATACGGTCCGTGGCGAATATCTCGATGATCGCCGCCACCGCATTCCGGTTCGACAGGTTCTCCTCCAGATTCTCGTTCCAGATCTTCATGTTGCTCCGGTAGGAACCTCCCACCCAGATCCGGTTGTAAAACAGAAACATCGCGTTCAGATCGTAGTTGGTCGGCGCTCCCTTCACTTCCTTGATCAGAAAGCTCGGCTTGAAGGCCACCACATCGGAAAACTCAACCAAGGCTCCCGCGGTCAGGTAGTAGTGAAAATCATGGTACGCCAGCGCTATGTCCTCTTTCTCCAAGGCTTTCTTGCCGATCATGTTGTACACACTGAATCCCGCATAGAACTTCGGCGTGTGGAAAAACAAGCCCGAGTTCAGGTTCGGCGTAAACATGTTCACCGTACCTTGAGGAATCTCCGGATCGTTCGGATCGTTCGGATCCAGCATCGTCCCGTCTATGCTGTACTGGGTCGCCCCCGCACTCACACCCAATCCCAGAAAGCTCTTCGCGCCCGTCTGGATCCGGTAAGAATACGTCAACAGTCCTCCCGTCGTACTCGCAGGGCCCAACTGGTCACTCAACAGCGAGAAACCAAAGCCCATCGTCCCCTCGTTGGCAGCCATGTCGGCCGTCACCGTGAAGGTCTTCGGAGCCCCCGGGAAACTCACCCACTGGCTCCGGTAAGTACTCTGCAAGTAAGGCTCTCCCTTGTACCCCGCATATCCCGGGTTCACATGAAGCCCGTTGAAAATGTACTGGCTGAACTGAGGCAGCTGCTGGCCAAAACTTCCCCCGGTGGCTAAAATAGCCACCAGAAGAGTCATTCCTATCAATTTAAAAGTCCTTTTCATCGATTTCATGTTTAGTCTTTGATTACTTGTATCCAACCTGTAAAGTCGGTTTGGTTACCACTAGCATCAGTCACCTTCAAGACATAGAAATAGGTTCCAGAGAACTGACCTGGAGCGTTCCAATCGTTTTGATAACTGGCCACTTCAAGAACATGGTCTCCTAATCTATTCAAAATCACGAGTTCATTAGTCAAATATTTACCAAGACCTTTGATCTCAAAGGTATCATTCTTACCGTCTCCGTTTGGAGTGATCACATTCGGGATTCTAAATGGTCTGATCTGAGAAACATCACTGGCTTCGTTATCCGTCTCATCGATATCGTCTTCATCAGAGCCTACCACCACTGTATTAGATACAGTACCTGCTGCACCTGCCTTCACTTTGATATTAATCGTCACTGAAGTACCGGCAGCCATGAAAGGAATTGCGAAGCTTACATTGTTACCACTGATTGTCGGAGTCACCGTAGATCCACTGGTATTGTTCACTACAGTATAGCTTTGGTAAGTCACTCCGCTTGGGATGTTATCCGTTACCACAACATTAGTAGCATCAGTTTCACCGATGTTACTTACCACAATCTGATAGTCAAATACATCGCCTTCGAAAATTTCATCACTTAGAGCTTCCTTCGTTACGCTCAAGTTTGCATCGTTATTTACGATTCTAAAGACTACAAAAGCATCGTCACTATTACTAGGGTTCGCAGTTTCACGAAGTACATAGCGTAAAGTATAGTCTCGAATTTCGTTTACACCTGGAATTAGGCTTAACTCTCCATTTTCGTTGATCAAAAGACCTACGATACCATCCAAGTCGGTGAATTCGAAGTCTACATCTGCAGGATCAGGACGTTGACCTTTTAAGAGGTCATTATCGAGGATGTTTCCAATCACACCACCAAATCTCAAGAAGAAAGTACCATATTCATCATCGTTTGCGATGATCTCATTGGCTCCAACACCTACAGTTTCAGTGTCCTCATCACCAATTTTTGTCTCTCCATCAGGAAGGGTTCCCGTAACGCTTGCCAGATTCACTAGATTTTCTCCTTCCAAATCCTCAGCAGTTACCACATATTCTGTTTCAACACTCACTGATTCTCCTGGAGCAATCGATCCGATGTCTTCATTTAGTCCTGTCATTGGATCACTAACTGTAACATCATACAAGGTTACGTTTCCTGTGTTAGTCACAGTCAATGTATAATTTACCACTTCTCCAGCTTCACGAATTACATTCTTGTCAGCAGTCTTATTCAATTGAATCCCTGGAACCGGTGTAATTGGAGTGGTTACTTCATCCGTATCGGTAGGGTTATCATCTCCTTGGTTAGGGCTTTCGCCAGTGGCAGTAGCCTCGTTGGTAACACTTCCACGGTCAATATCCTCTTGGGTGATTGGGTAGTTGGCCTCGATGGTTTTACTTTCTCCTGGTGCCAAAGTACCCACATTCACCACTGTACCCGTCACGGTATCCACAACCGTTACATTTTCCAAGGTCACGTTTCCGGTATTGGTCACCACAATGGTATATGGAATTTCATCTCCTGGATTTGTGAGTACAGGATTGTTATCTGTAATCTCAATATTAATCGCCGGGTTTTGAATCGCTGTAACAACCGCTTCAGCTTGGGCAGACACCTGGGAATTGTTGGCAACTCCATTCGCAGTAGCAACATTAAGAATGCTTCCTGCATCAATATCGGATTGAGTAGCAGTATATGAAGTCTCAAGATTTGAAGACTGACCACCTGCTAAGGATCCAATATTTTGGTTGAAACCTGTCAAAGGATCTACTACTGTGACATTATTCAGGATTGCATTTCCAGTATTTGTTACAGTCAAGGTGTAGATTATTACATCACCTGCATTGTTTACAGACTGTACATTTGGAGTCTTAGTCAGAGAAATTGAGCAAGAATTGAAGGTCAAAGTCACTGGAGTTCTACCCAAACTTGAGCAACCTGTTTGAGCATTAACAGCCTCAGCATAGTAAGTCACAGTACCCAAAGTATTCAAAGATGGATTTGCAACTACATTTCCTCCTGTTGGTGCATTGTACCACACAATATTGAATCCTTGAGGAACAGAAGCCGTTGCGGTCAAAGTCTGTCCTTGTTCAAAGAAGCAGACAGTTTGGTTACCACCGCTTACAGGAGCTACAGGAGCAGGAAGGATTGTTAAGATTACAGGAGTTCTTTCAAGACTAGAGCATGAAGTACCTACAGATTGTGCGTAGTAAGTCACCGTTCCAACAGTGCTAAGACTAGGATCTGCAACTACATTTCCTCCTACTGCAGCATCATACCAAACAATATTTCCTGGAGCAGTAGCGCTTGCTGTTATTTTTTCAGCATCACCTTCACAGATTATGATATTTCCATTACTCAATGGAGGTGTAGGAGCATTTAGAATCGTAAGAGTTACCGCTGTTCTTGTTAAGCTCGCACATCCTGTAGTGTTATTAACAGCCTGTGCATAATAGGTCACAGAGCCTACCGTATTTTTATTTGGATTGGCTACCACGTTTCCACTGACAGCGGCATCGTACCATACCACACTGAATCCTTGAGGTACAGTGGCTGTAGCTGTCAAATTTTGGATAGGATCAGTTTCACAAACCACCTGATTTCCACCGCTTACCGGAGCTGCAGGGGCTGCATTGATCGTCAAGCTTACTGGTGTTCTGGTCAAGCTCTTACAATCTGTGGTATTGTTTACCGCCTCAGCATAGTAAGTTACTGTACCTACTGTGTTTTTGGTTGGGTTGGCCACTACATTTCCGCCAGTTGCCGCATCGTACCATACC
>JAJLJS010000046.1:0-15188 GCA_033844545.1 Cyclobacteriaceae bacterium
TGCCAGGCGATCTGTACCAGCCGGGGCCAGTTGTCCACATCGGACATGGGTGCATTGTAATCGCGAGGTAAACCAGTGGTCTCGGTGTCAAAAATGATGTACATACTTCTTCGGGAAATGAGGCTTCAAATTAGGGGATTATGCCTAAGCAAAAAATGGATTGGCGAGAATTGTCAGAAATAAAAGCATAAGGTTCTGATTGTCTTAGGATTGTTGTTAATCTCCTGAAAATCAAATAATAAAAAAATTCTATCTTGAAATTATTCAGGTTCTAAGCCATGATTTCAATATAAGAAACCTAGTAAAAACAGGGGTAGCTTTCTTCCCCAGCCTATTTCCAAGTCATCGGAGAAAATGAGATGATTTTCAACATTTGAAACTTGAGAAGAACCTTTTCCAACTCCACCGATTTCTAATAAATGAGTTTCATTCACTAGAAAGTCTCCTTGTTTTGGAAAGGAGACGTCATACCCAGCGTTTTGGAGTTGGTCAATCGCAAAAGTCTCCCTAAGGTTTCCTTGGTTTCTTCCTGTTATTGAAAAACTATGAATTAAGCTGGTGTTGGAAATATAGATTTTTTCGGGTTTATTGAGAAGTGAAGTTCCTTTGGATGCGGACCTTAGGTTTCGGACCAGACGTGATTCTTCTAGCAGGTATAACATTTCCAAAAGAATGGGCCGCGTTGTTTCAAGTTGAGTTGCTAGTTTGGAAATATTGGGAGTGAAAGGAACGGATTCGGAGATTATAAACAAAAGTTTTTTTAGTTTGCTTTGTGTATTTACAGAGATGTCTTTTGCCTCCGGTAAATCGTAATCAATTATCACATTGACCACTTGCTGAAGTCGATAGCTAAAATCTGCAATCCCTTCTTTAAAATAGGGATAAGCACCATATTCTAAAAACTCGCGAAAATAGCTAAGTGGCGAATCCAACTTTTCTTTGATGGTTTGAGCGATCGAAATGTGATTCGATTGGATTTCTTCCAGTGTGAATTTTGGAAGGGTGAGGGCATATTTCAACTCTAAAAATTCCCGAAAAGAAAGGCTGGTCAATTCATAAAACAAAACTCTTCTGCTGAGATCTGCACTGGATTTTTGAAGCTCAAGGATAGAAGATCCAGAAATGATCAACTTCAAATCCGGGTAGAAATCATAAAGGTTTTTTATTTCCCGCTGCCAATCGTGGTATTTGTGAACTTCATCCAGATAAAGATACCGGATTCCGTTTCGATATAGTTTCTCTGAAGTTTCAAGGAGAGTATTTTTCTTGAAATAGATATCGTCTAGTGAAATGTAGACGGATTTGGAGAAGTCTCCTTGCTTCTTGATTTGCTGAAGCATGAGTGTAGATTTTCCAGTTCCTCGGGCTCCTTTTAGCCCAATTGCTCTTGCCTCCCAATTGATTTGGGAGGACAGACTTCGCTCAAATCCAAGTTGGACACTGGATAGGAGCGACTGATATCTAGTTAATAGTGTCTCCATAGTACTCTCAAAGGTACAGGCAAAAAATTAAATTGCATCTTTGAAGGTACAATTTTTAAATGAATTTGTACTTTTAAAAATACATTTTTCTACCTTTTATCCTCCCAAGGCATATAGACCACTTTTTTGGTCTCAAAAAACTCTTCTTGGAAATAGTCGCTCAAGTGGTAGGTGACATAGGATTTGCCGGTTTCCTCCATTTCTTCATCTACATCCCCGCCTTTGAGGTAAAGAATGCCATTGGGGAATTCGTTGAAATCTTCTTTTTTGATTTTGCCTTTCACCCAAGGATAAAAATTGATCATCCTGGTGACAGCACGGCTGATCACGAAGTCATATTTACGGACCAAGCTTTCGGCACGGGCTTGCTGAGCTTCCACATTGCTAAGTTTAAGTGCTTTTGCTACCTCCTTGACGACTGTGATTTTTTTGCCAATGGAATCGACCAAATGAAAATGCGTATCCGGAAATAAAATCGCCATGGGAATACCCGGAAATCCTCCTCCGGTACCGATGTCCAAGACTTTGGTCCCCGGCTGAAATCGCATCACCTTGGCGATACCCAAGGAGTGCAAGACATGGTGAACATAGAATTGCTCCATGTCCTTGCGACTGATCACGTTGATTTTGGCATTCCAGTCTTCATACAATCCCTGCAAACTTTCAATCTGGTCGATTTGCTTTTCTGTCAATTCTGGAAAATAGTTGAGAATGAGCTGGGTACCCGGATTCATCAGATATGTTTTTCTTTGCCGGAGGCAATTTCATAAAGCAATTCCCTGGAGCGGTGAAGCTGGGCTTTCACGGTTCCCAAAGGTTTTTCGAGTTCTTGGGCGATTTCCTCATAGGAGAGCTCATCGAAATACCTAAGCTGAACGAGTTTCCGGTATTTTGGAGGAAGTTTGTCCACAAAAACCCTCACCATTTCGATTCTTTGGGATTTGATGAATTCATCTTGGGGGTTGTTTTCATCATCTTCCACATCAATGGTCACGGAATTCCCACTGTCATCCGAAAGTGTAGTATTCAAGCTCATGGTTTTGAGCTTTTTCTTTCGGATAAAATCAATGGTATTGTTGGTGGCTATCCGAAATAGCCAAGTGGAAAAAGTATAGTCTTTTTTGAATCGGTGGAGGTTTCGAAAGGCTTTGGCAAAGGCTTCCATGGTCAGATCTTCTGCATCATCGGCATCCCGGATCATTTTCAAGATCATGAAATAAACCGCCTTCTTATACCGCTTCATCAGCATTGCATAAGCCGTTTGATCTTTTTCCTCGACTGCCTTGTCGATCAAATCAAAGTCTTCCAGCGCTTTATTAGAGAATCCTCTTTCGTTTATTTCCATTTGATGTCTTTTGCCTGATGCGAAACTGTCCCCAGAACCCAAAAATAAACCAAATAGAACAAGTCATTCAGTGGTGCATTTGCGGAAGATGGAGCTCCTTGGGTCTTAACGGATGCGGAGCGGAAAATGCTCCATACCAAAGTAGACCTTAGAAGAATAATACCCAAAACAACCAAAAAATGTTCCCATTGCCTGCTCAAACCGAAATAAAACAGCAATCCTATACCTCCGATCCAAAACAAAGCATGAGAAAGGGAATACAGAGCGATTTTTTGCTTGTCTTCGCCCCGGTAATATTTTCCGGCATGCAGATGTCGCTTTTTCTGCACTAAATATTCTTTCCAAGTCTCCTTAGGGATAGAAGTCGTCCGGGCTTCCGGATCGATCACGATACCTGTGTTTTTTCCAGTGGCATATGCATTGACAAAAAGATCGTCATCTCCTCCTTCCAAATGCCAAAAACCTTTGAAGGCTTTGACCTCCATGAAGAAGCTTTTGCGATAGCAAAGATTCCTGCCTACACCCATAAAAGGAGCTCTCCAAAGGCCAAAAGAGAAATAGAAAAGGGCTGTCAAAAGGGTTTCGAACTGAATCCAACTATTCAGTGGTCCTGATTTCTCCTGATAACCCGAATACCCCAAAGCAAATGTTTTTCCCTCTTCCCGGACGGGAGCGGTCATTTTTCGGATCCATTGGTCGGAGGAAGGGATGCAGTCTCCATCGGTAAGCAGGATCACGTCATTTTTTGCCACTTTAATTCCAAGTGTCAGCGCAAACTTTTTGGAAGTGACATGGCCAGGGGTGTATTTGACTGTCACAGACCGAAGTTTTGGATATTTCGCCATCATTTCCTCCAAAAGCCTTTTGGTCCGATCAGTACTCCGGTCGTTGACGATCATCACGTCATATTTGGGATAGTCCTGCTCAAAAAGCTTTGGAATCAGGGTTTTAAGATTTTGAAATTCATTGTGGGCAGCCACCAAAACGGTGACGCCTTCTGCATTTGCATCGGAAGATTTTGACTTAGAAATGGATTTTAACCAAGCGGTTCTCCCAAAGATGACAAGGAGATAGACCCCTTGAATGAGAATGCCGATTCCGAATAATAACCAAAGTAAAAATAGGCCCATAGGTCGATTTTGCTGGGCAAATATAAAATCAATTTGAGCAAGTCATTTAGGAATAAGTGGATATTTTTGCAGGCTAAACATGTCGATAGGTAGAATACTTTCTACTACCCCCTTGCCCAAGTCATGAAGTTTACCTTAGAGAAAAAAGATTCCCAATCCAAAGCCCGAGTAGGAACGCTGGAAACCGACCACGGGAAAATCCAAACGCCGATATTTATGCCGGTGGGTACCGCAGGAACGGTAAAGGCCGTGCACCAACGGGAATTGAAGGAAGATGTCCAAGCACAGATAATTTTGGGAAATACCTATCATCTGTACCTGAGGCCGGGATTGGAGGTTTTGGAAAAGGCAGGAGGTCTTCATCGCTTCAATGGTTGGGATCGGCCGATTTTGACAGATTCGGGTGGATATCAGGTGTTTTCACTTGCCGGTACCCGAAAGATCAATGAGGAAGGAGTGACCTTTAAATCCCATATCGATGGCTCCAAGCATATTTTTTCTCCTGAAGGGGTGATGGATATCCAAAGAACCATCGGTGCGGACATCATTATGGCTTTTGATGAGTGTACACCCTATCCCTGTGAATATGGTTATGCCCGAAAATCCATGGAAATGACTCATCGCTGGCTGGATCGGTGCATTGATCGATTTGATTCCACAGAGGGAAAATATGGCTATACTCAAACATTGTTTCCCATAGTCCAAGGCTCTGTTTACAAAGATCTGAGGAAACAAAGTGCGGAATTCATTGCCTCCAGAAATCAGCAAGGCAATGCCATAGGAGGATTGTCTGTAGGTGAACCGGCCGAGATGATGTATGAAATGACGGAATTGGTCACGGAAATTCTTCCTGTGGAAAAGCCAAGATATCTCATGGGAGTGGGGACTCCTGCCAATATTTTGGAATGCATCGCTTTGGGAGTGGATATGTTTGACTGTGTGATGCCCACCCGGAATGCAAGAAATGGAATGCTTTTTACCTCAGAAGGCATTATCAATATCCGGAATGAGAAATGGAAAGAGGACTTTTCGCCGATTGATCCGGAAATTGGAAATTATGCCAGTAGCTCTTATTCCAAAGCCTATCTTCGGCACTTGACCATTTCCAAAGAAATCCTGGCTTCGCAAATAGCCAGTATTCATAATTTGTCTTTTTACCTTTGGCTCGTGGGTCAAGCCAGAGAGCATATCCTTGCAGGAGATTTTGCCGTTTGGAAAGACCAAATGGTAAAAAAAGTGAGTACCAGATTATAAGTATGAAGATTCTCGATAAGCTGATCATCAAGGAGTTTTTGAAGACCTACTTTTTCGTAGTGGTCATGCTTATTCTGATCGTTCTGGTATTGGACTTTACCGAAAAGAATGACACCTACATTCGCAATCAAGTACCGACTTTGGATATCATCCGGTACATGGGCAACTATGGATTGTACCTGAATAATTTGCTGACGCCGATAACCGTATTTATTGCGGTGATTTTTATTACCTCCAAAATGGCAGGGAGAACTGAAATTATTGCCATCCTGAGTTCAGGAGTGAGTTTTGTTCGTTTGCTCAGACCTTTTCTTTTCGGGGCAGTGATGATTGGGTCGATCAGTTTTTTTCTAAATGGATGGATTCTACCGGGAGCTACAGCTGGAGTTTCTGAATTTAAAATCAAATACCTTGAAAAAGGATTGTCAGCCACAGATCCAAACATTCATATCCAAGTTGGGCCAAATGCACTTGCGTATCTTAGCCGGTTTTATCGTACCAGCCTTACGGGATACTATTTCACGTTGGAAGAAATACGCGATGGTGAATTAATCGCTAAGCTTTCTTCTGAGCGAATTCAGTGGGATACGGCAAAAAATGCCTGGAGACTGGAAAACTGGAAATTGAGAGTTCTTCGGGAAGATGGGGAAGATTATACGGTGGGAACTGAATTGGACACGGTTCTTTCCATAACTCCCTACGATTTTGATCTTCCAGAAAATCATCATGAAACCCTGAAATTGCCAGAATTGGGAAGGCAGATCAAGATATTGGAAGCCCGCGGTGCGGATAATGTAGCCTATTACCGGATCGAACGGTATGTCAGGTTCATGTCTCCGTTTGCGGCTGTGATATTGACTTTCATCGGAGTAATCATGTCAGCCAGGAAAACCCGGGGCGGGTCAGGTTTTCAGATTGCCATGGGCTTTTTGCTGGCTTTTGTGTATATCCTGCTGTTCATTCTTTCCAGGACTTTCGCCGAATCCGGATCTGAATACCCGCTTTTCGCCGTTTGGCTTCCTAATTTGATTTTTGCAAGTACAGGATTGGTCTTGTACAAAACAGTTCCGAGATAAATGGGAAACAGGACGGTCAAAGACTATCTTCACCTGCATTTTATCGTCCTGATCTGGGGATTTACCGCCATTTTGGGGTTATTGATCAGCTTGCCATCCCTGGAGCTGGTATTTTATCGCACCCTTATAGCTTCCATAGGCGTGGCTTTTGTGGCTTTTTTCCGAAAGAAAAATTTGGTACTTGCCTTTCCGGATCTTCTGAAAATCGCGGCAGTGGGCGTATTAATTTCCCTGCATTGGATTTTCTTCTTTTGGTCGGCTAGGGTTTCCACGGCCTCTGTTTGTTTGGCAGGGATGGCCACGACTTCCCTTTGGACGGCATTTGTGGATCCTATAGTCAACCGAACCAAAGTAAAATGGTATGAGGTCGCGTTGGGATTGCTGGTAATTTCCGGATTGCTGGTCATATTTCAGTTTGAAGGAGGGTATTGGCTCGGGCTTTCCATGGCTTTGGTTTCAGCCTTTTTGGGAGCTTTGTTTTCCGTGCTCAACGGCCGATTGACCAGAAAGCATTCGCCCTATCAAATTACCTTCGTGGAAATGGCCGCGGCTTGCCTTTTTGCCTTGTTGTTTCTCCCGATCAATTCTCAATTGCTGAGTGGGGGGGAGCCCATCCAATGGGCCTGGCAAGGAATGGATTGGTTTTGGTTGTTGATATTGGGAGGAATATGTACGGTATATGCCTTCTCAGCTTCAGTGGACTTGATGAAGCGATTGCCTGTTTTTTCCATCAATCTGACGATCAATTTGGAGCCGGTGTACGGGATTCTTCTGGCAGTATTGGTATTCGGAGAAAGGGAAAAAATGACTCCCCAGTTTTATATCGGAACCATGATTATTTTGATATCGGTGTTGATTTATCCGGTTTTGAATTACTGGAATAAGCGGAGAAAAGCTGTCCGGACATTAGGTTGATTTACAGGGTAGTTAGATCTTGAAGTGTTTCAAGAGCCCGATTTAATTCAGGATTTTCCACTGCCCCAAGTTTCTCAATTAATCTGTCTTTTGCTATGGATCGAACATGGAAAACCATAAGTTCTGATTGGACTTTTAAACCGTTTTTGGAAGAAGGGTTTAGGATGGGATTTCCTTGATAATTTTTGATTTTGGAGGTAAGAGGAGCAGTGATTACGACCGGTAGATAATTGTTCATCAGATTGCCACTCAAAATCACTACTGGTCTTCTACCGGCTTGCTCAGACCCTTTAACTGGGTTCAAGTCTGCAATCCAAATCTCACCTTGTTTCATTTTCAAGCTGATTTAGGTAAGATTCCATACCTTCTTCTGCCATCGAAATGAGGTCTTTGTCTTCTGAGGAGTTTCGGTAGGATTTGATGTACTCTGACCTTTTAAGGTGGTCCAGATAAATGCTAAGTGCATTTTCCAAAAGCTTATTCTTGGGAAGTCCCAACTTGGTAGAATATTCCGCTAGCCTGGCCAGAAGCTCGTCCGGAAGGGTGCTAGTAAAAGTGCTCATCCTATTTTATATTTATGAAACACAAATATAAAAAGTAAATAAATTTGTAGGCTGCTGATTATGATATTTTTATAATTCAACCTCAAAAACAAAGTATCCTTCTTTCCAAGCCAATCCTTCTGGTTTCTGATCAAAAAGTCCAAAAACTGTCGATCCCGAACCGGACATGGCTGCATAATAAGCGCCAGCCGAATACATTTTCTTTTTGATGGATTCGATTTCGGGGAAGTTGGTAAAAATGCTTTGCTCGAAATCATTAACCAACTCATTTTTCCAGCGACTTCGATCGGATAGGACTTTTTCCAATGTTATCTCGGGAGACTTTGGAGTGACTCCGGCATAGGCCTCTTTGGTTCCGACATGAATTCCAGGATTGACCAAGACTAAGTAGGATCCTTTGAGAGAAAGTTCAATGGGTTGGAGGATTTCACCTCTTCCCTCCGCAATCTGAGGGATGTTTTGGATAAAAAACGGACAATCGCTTCCCAGTTGAGCAGCATATTCTTCCAAAAAGAAGTTGTCCAGATGCAGGTCAAAAAGGTTGTTCATCAGCTTTAAAGCAAAGGCGCCATCCGCTGAGCCACCGCCTAGGCCTGCGCCCATTGGGATATTTTTATGCAGGTGGATTTGGAGATTGGGTAAGCCGGGAAAATCTTTTTTGATCAGTTTTTCTGCTTTCAGGATCAAATTGTCCTTGGGATCTCCAGGTATTGGGAGTCCTGATGAGGACCATGATGTTTTTTTTTCCAAAATCATCTCCAAAGCATCAAAAAGAGGGATGGGAACCATGCAGGTTCTAATTTCATGATATCCGTCTTTTCGCTTGGAAAGGATCTGAAGACCAAGATTGATTTTGGCGTTTGGAAAGCTTATCATAGGAAATGAATGAAGGCCAAAGTAAGCGATTTCTTGAATTTAGATGGATTACTAAATCTTCAATCCTTTTCTGTTTTATTTAAAAAATGATAGCATAAGGATTTTTTTCTTAAATAAAAGGAAATATTTTTTACAAAATTTTAGATTAACTTGAATTCAATACAATATTTTGAAGCTTTTGGAAAATTCAAGGAAATCTGGAAATTAGGTTCTGTATAAAAATGAAATGTAGAATTAAATTCTGAAAAAAATTATTTTTCCAAATGAATAAATCTGTATTTATTTTAATAGGACAAATTAAATATTGTAAGTCTGAAATATGAGTTTTAATATTGTCAAGTGATTCGCTGCAAACGCAGCAACTATCTGAAAAAAAAATGTCTCTATTGGTCGTCCTGCTTAGCTTTATTATTCTCATCGGATTTAGGAAGTGAGGCACTAGACCATTGTAAAAAAGTATATAAAATCTAAAGTGCCTCAAGCCCAGAGGCACTTTTTTATTTTCAAACCTATGACCCTGAATAAACTTAAGAAGTACAGTTGGGAAATCAGTGACAATCCGGAGCATCCCGCCGGTATGGCGATGTTGTATGCCACGGGTATGTCAGACAAGAAAATGAAACAGCCATTTGTAGGGGTTGCCAGTTGTGGCTATGAAAGTAACCCCTGCAATATGCATCTGAATGACTTTGCCGGTCTGATCAAAGCTTCCTCCCAGGAATATGATCTGACCGGTTTAGTTTTTAATACCATTGGGATTTCTGATGGAACATCCATGGGCACTTTGGGGATGCGGTATTCTTTGGTATCCCGGGAAATCATCGCAGATTCCATCGAATCTTTTATCCTCGGGCATTCTTTTGACGGATGTGTGGCGGTAGCAGGATGTGACAAAAACATGCCAGGAGCCATCATGGGGATGTTGAGAATCAACCGGCCCTCAATTATGGTATATGGTGGGACTATCGCTTCCGGGTTGTATAAAGGCGAGAAACTGAATATCGTCTCCGCATTCGAAGCTTTTGGAAAGAGAGTCCAGGGCACCATTTCAGACGAAGATTATGACGGGGTGATCCGTAATGCATGTCCCGGTAAGGGAGCCTGCGGGGGAATGTACACCGCCAATACCATGTCCTCTGCGATTGAAGCCATGGGGATGTCTTTGCCGTATTCCGCAACCTACCCTGCAAACTCGGCAGAAAAACTGAGAGAATGCCAGGAAGTCAATAAGTATATGCGTATCCTTCTGGAAAAGGACATCAAACCCAAGGATATCGTCACCCGAAAAAGTATCGAAAACGCTGTTCGTGTTGCCATCATCTTAGGCGGAAGTACCAATGCCGTTTTGCACCTTTTGGCAATTGCCAGAACTGCAGGAGTCGATTTTTCCCTGGAGGATTTCAAGGCATTAAATGATGTGACTCCGATGCTGGGAGACTTTAAGCCTTCCGGAAAATTCCTCATGGAAGACCTTCACGAGCAAGGCGGATTACCTGCTGTAATGAAATACCTCTTGAATAAAGGAATTCTCCATGGAGACTGTATGACAGTGACGGGTAGGACTCTCGCTGAAAATCTGGAGAATATTGATCCCATTGTCCCTTCTGTGGTGAATTGCATTCATCCCTTCGAAGAGCCGATCAAGAAGACAGGACACCTATGTATACTCAAAGGGAATCTTGCCCCTGAAGGCGGGGTCTCCAAAATCACCGGAAAAGAAGGAACAGCATTCACAGGACCTGCGAAAGTATTTGACTCCGAACAAGAAGCCAATGATGCCATCAGAGACCATAAAGTGAAATCAGGAGATGTGGTGGTCATTCGAAACGTGGGCCCAAAGGGAGCTCCGGGGATGCCGGAAATGCTCAAGCCAACCTCTATGATCATCGGGGCAGGGTTGGGTGCTGATGTGGCATTGATTACAGATGGGAGATTCTCAGGGGGAACCCATGGATTTGTCGTGGGCCACGTGACTCCCGAAGCCTGGTGCGGAGGTCCTATCGGTCTGGTAAAGGATGGAGATATCATCACTATCGATGCCGATTCCCTCAACCTTTCGGTAAATGTATCCGAGGAGGAATTTGCCGAAAGAAGAAAATCCTGGTCTCCTAAAGTAATTGAAGGTCTTCAGGGTACTCTCAAAAAATACAACAAACTAGTTGCGACCGCTTCTGAAGGTTGCGTAACAGATAAATTCTAAGCCTATGAAGGATATGATGAGAGGAGCGGACATTGTGGTTCGCTCACTGATCGCAGAGCAGGCGGAGCTGATCTTCGGGTATCCCGGAGGAGCCATCATGCCGGTTTACGACGCCTTGTATGACTATCATGAGCAAATCAAGCATGTGCTTACCCGCCACGAGCAGGGAGCTATTCATGCTGCTCAGGGGTATGCACGAGTATCTGGCAAAGTCGGTGTCTGTCTTGCTACTTCCGGGCCTGGTGCTACGAATTTGATTACCGGACTGGCAGATGCCTTGATTGACAGCACTCCATTGGTATGTATTACCGGACAGGTTGCTGCCCATTTATTGGGTACGGATGCATTTCAAGAAACCGACGTTGTTGGGATGTCTATGCCAGGAACGAAGTGGAATATTCAAGTTCAAAAAGTAGAGGATATCGCTCCTGCGATTGCCAAGGGTTTTTATATCGCAAGATCCGGCCGTCCAGGTCCAGTTTTGATTGATATTACCAAAAATGCCCAGGTAGATTTCGGTTCTTTTAATTATGTGCCTTGTCTGGGCTTTAGATCTTATAAAACACATATTCCCATTGATAAGACCCCCATTGAGCAAGCAGCTGAATTGATCAACTCTGCCCAAAGACCTTATGTTCTTTTTGGACAGGGGGTGGTTCTGGGAAAAGCAGAAGCAGAATTGAAGTTTTTCTTGGACAAATCCGGAATTCCTGCTGCCTGCACCTTATTGGGTTCTGGGGCATTGCCTCAAGATCATCCAAATTATGTCGGAAAGCTTGGAATGCATGGAAATTATGCCCCCAATCTGTTGACAAATCAATGCGACGTACTGATCGCAGTAGGGATGAGATTCGATGATCGGGTGACCGGAGATCTTAAGCGGTATGCCAAGCAGGCCAAAGTTGTTCATTTGGAACTGGACCCGGCTGAAGTCAATAAAAACGTAAGAGCTCATGTGGCGGTAATCGGCGATTGTCGGGAAAGTCTCGCCATGCTGACAGAAGCCATCCATACGAAATCCTATCCGGAATGGATGGGGAAATTCCGAGACCTCGAGGAGATGGAAAAATCCTCTGTCGTCCAGCATGACATTACCCCCACCAAAGTGGGATTGACCATGGGAGAAGTAGTCCATCAAATCAACCAATACAAAGCAGATGATGCAGTTTTGGTCACTGATGTAGGACAACATCAGATGATTGCTTGGAGATATTTTAATTACAAGAAGCCGAGAACCCAGATCACCTCAGGTGGATTGGGGACTATGGGCTTTGCCTTGCCGGCAGCGCTAGGCGCCCAAATGTATGATTATTCCCGCCAGGTGATTTGTGTAGTCGGGGATGGTGGGATTCAAATGACGATTCAGGAGCTGGGTACCATCATGCAAACCAAAGCTCCGGTAAAGATTGTCTTGCTTAATAACAATTACTTAGGCATGGTAAGGCAATGGCAACAGTTATTCTTTGACAAACGCTATTCTTTTACAGAATTAGACAACCCCGATTTTGTCAAAATAGCCGATGCTTACGGAATCAAATCCCAGAAAGTAACTGACCGCGGAGATATTCAGGAAGCCATTGAAGACATGATGATTCATGACGGACCCTATTTCCTGGAAGTGGTGGTGGAGAAAGAAGACAATGTATTCCCCATGATTGCTACCGGATGCTCGGTAGAAGAGGTAAGACTTAGCTAATCCCGTCCTATGAAACGATATACTATTTTCGTTATCACAGAGAATTTCATCGGAATTCTCAATCGCATCACCATCATTTTTACCCGTAGAGGTATCAATATCGATGCACTTACAGCTTCAGAAAGCCGCTTGCAAGGCATTCACCGGGTGACGATAGAGGTCACGGTCAATGAGGATACGGTAATTCAGCTGGTCAATCAAATTGAAAAAATCATCGATGTGATCAAGGCCTTTTACCATGAGGATACTGGAGTGGTCTACCAAGAGTTAGCCTTGTATAAAATTCCCGTCTCCCGATTGGATTCCGGATTGGAAAAGGTCATTAGGGATCACAATGCCAAAATAATTGCCGCAGAGCCCGAATTTGTGGTTCTAGAGCTCACCGGCCATAAGGAAAAAACCCAGGAACTACTGGAAATTTTAAAAGGCTATGGCCTTTTGGAGTTTGCCAGATCCGGACGGGTAGCAGTGGCCAAACGAATGCTGACCATCGATTCCTATGTCAAATAAATCAAACCTATACAAATCAAACTCTTAAATAATCCAAGACTATGAAATCGAGCCAGTTGAGGAGCTTTGGCTTTTAGGTCGACTTTAATCTAGGCGAGATTCCATAAGGCCATTACAAATCAAACTTTAAACTTATGAAATTGAAATTTGGAAACGTTGAGGAAAACGTAGTGACAAGAGAAGAATTCCCTCTGGAAAAAGCCAGAGAAGTTCTGAAAGATGAAGTAATCGCAGTCATCGGCTACGGTGTACAAGGTCCAGGTCAGGCTCTAAACCTGAAAGACAATGGCTTCAACGTGATTGTGGGCCAAAGAAGCGGCTCCAAAACCTGGGACAAAGCTATCTCGGATGGCTGGGTGCCAGGTGAGACCCTGTTCGAAATCGAAGAAGCCTGTCAAAAAGGAACCATCATTCAATTCCTTCTTTCAGATGCCGGCCAGATTGCCCTTTGGCCAACTGTAAAGAAGCACCTGACTCCGGGAAAAGCATTGTACTTCTCTCATGGATTCGGGGTGACTTACAAAGAGAAAACAGGAATCATTCCTCCTGCGGATGTAGATGTGATCTTGGTCGCTCCAAAAGGATCAGGGACCTCCTTGAGAAGGATGTTTGTGGAAGGAAGAGGGTTGAATTCCTCTTATGCAATCTATCAGGATGCTACTGGCAAAGCTAAAGACCGTGTAGTGGCTTTGGGTATCGGGGTAGGTTCTGGCTACTTGTTTGAGACTGACTTCTATCGTGAAGTGACTTCTGACCTTACAGGTGAGAGAGGTACTTTGATGGGCGCTATTCAGGGAATTTTTGCCGCACAATACGAGGTCTTGAGAGCAAATGGACATACACCATCCGAAGCTTTCAATGAGACTGTTGAAGAATTGACGCAATCCTTGATGCCTTTGGTGGCAGAGAATGGAATGGACTGGATGTATGCCAACTGTTCTACCACTGCTCAGCGAGGTGCATTGGATTGGTGGAAGCCTTTCCGTGATGCTACCAAGCCTGTTTTCGAAGCACTTTACAACTCTGTAAAAACTGGCCAAGAAGCACAGAAATCTATCGACTCCAACTCCAAGGCCGATTACAGAGAGAAGCTTGAAGCTGAGTTGAAAGAATTGCGTGAGTCTGAAATGTGGCAGGCCGGAGCGGTCGTCCGTCAGTTGAGACCAGAGAATAATTAAAAACCCAAACCCCCAAAATCATGAGTGACAAGCTGTGGATTTTTGATACGACCCTGCGAGACGGGGAGCAAGTGCCCGGGTGTCAGCTGAATACCCAGGAGAAAATAATTGTAGCGCAAGCTTTGGAAGCCCTCGGTGTGGATATCATCGAAGCGGGATTTCCGATTTCCAGTCCAGGAGACTTCAATTCAGTCCAGGAAATTTCCAAGGCAGTTTCCAATCCAATCATTTGCGCACTGTCCCGAGCAGTGGAGAAAGATATCGAAGTAGCAGCAGCGGCCCTCAAATTTGCTAAAAAGGGCCGAATTCATACCGGAATCGGGGTTTCCCCATACCATATTCAATACAAACTTCGCAGCACTCCTGAGGATATTATCCGCAGGGGTGTCGCTGCGGTGAAATTTGCCAAGCAATTTGTGGACGATGTGGAATTTTATGCGGAGGATGCTGGCCGATCTGAGCCCGATTTTCTTTGCAAAATTATCGAGGAAGTGATCAAGGCGGGAGCCACGGTAGTCAATATTCCGGATACCACTGGCTATTGCCTTCCAGAGCAATACGGAGCGATCATTGCCAATCTGAAAAACAATATCCCCAATATTGACAAGGCGATCATTGCCACTCATTGCCATAATGACTTGGGAATGGCTACAGCCAATACCGTAGCAGGTGTTCAAAATGGGGCCCGTCAGGTGGAAGTCACCATTAATGGGATCGGTGAACGAGCAGGAAACACCTCCATGGAAGAGGTGGTTATGGCCATCAAATGCCACAAATCCATTCCTGTTCACACCGATATCGTGACTCCAAAAATTTACCAAACCAGCCGCTTGGTCTCTAAGCTGATGAATATGCCTGTTCAGCCCAACAAGGCGATTGTAGGCAGGAATGCTTTTGCACACTCTTCCGGTATTCATCAGGATGGAGTATTGAAGCACCGGGAAAATTACGAGATCATTGATCC
>JAJLJS010000047.1:0-1265 GCA_033844545.1 Cyclobacteriaceae bacterium
ACTTCCTATTCCCGATCCGAGAAAGGAAGAAGCTGGGAGAAAAACCTAGCTGAGCGACCTTGGCTATACCAAACACCCATGGACATCCTGATCAAAGCTTCCAACGGAGCTTCTGATTTTGGAAACAAATTCGGCCAACCCCTAATTGCTGGATCCCTGCTCACCTTCGAGCATGAGGAAGCCGATAAGCACTACGGGTTTGACAAAGTCATCATGCTGGCCGGTGGAATAGGCTTCACCAATGCCCACTACACTAAAAAAGGTGAACCCGGAACCGGTGATAAAATCGTCATCATGGGTGGGGACAATTACCGAATCGGGATGGGAGGTTCTGCCGTGTCTTCCTTGAATACCGGTGAACTTTCGAATGCCATCGAGCTGAATGCCGTGCAGCGCTCCAACCCGGAAATGCAAAAGCGGGTTTCCAACGTGGTCCGTGCAATGGCCGAAAGCGAAAACAATCCGATCATTTCCATCCACGACCACGGAGCAGGAGGACATCTCAACTGCCTGTCTGAACTCGTGGAAAGCACGGGTGGAACGATCCACATCGACCAATTGCCCGTGGGTGACCCTACGCTTTCGGCCAAAGAAATCATCGGCAACGAGTCCCAGGAAAGAATGGGCTTGGTCGTCGGTAAAAAAGACATAGATACCTTAAAGCAACTCTCTGAAAGGGAACGTGCACCGTTTTATGTGGTGGGTGAAACCACCGGGGACATGCACTTCAAGTTTGAAAACCAAAAGACCGGCGAAAAGCCCGTGGATTGGGACTTGGCCTACATGTTTGGCTCTTCTCCAAAGACTGTTTTGGAAGACAAAAGCGGCCAAACGCCTAAGTTTTCCGAAGGAGAATTCGATGCCTCCAAACTTCAGGAATATATCCAAGAGGTCCTTCAGCTGGAAGCAGTGGCCTGCAAAGACTGGTTGACCAATAAGGTAGACCGATCTGTAACGGGACGGGTAGCGACTCAGCAAACTGTGGGAGAAATCCAAGTACCGCTGAATGATGTGGGCGTAATGGCCCTGGACTTCACCGGAAACAAAGGCATTGCCACTTCCATCGGACATGCGCCGGTAGCGGCTTTGGCAGATGCAGAGGCTGGTTCCAGACTCGCCATTGCCGAGGCCTTGACCAATTTGGTTTTTGCTCCGATTGCCGATGGATTGAAGGGAGTTTCCCTTTCCGCCAACTGGATGTGGCCAGCCAAAAATGCCGGAGAAAACGACCGCCTGTATCGGGCAGTTAAAGCCTGTTCGGATTT
>JAJLJS010000048.1:0-44993 GCA_033844545.1 Cyclobacteriaceae bacterium
CGATCCAATCTGCCAAGTCCGGGTTAGTGGAGGAAGGAAATGTAGGTGCCGGAACCGGCACCGTATGTTTTGGCTGGAAAGGGGGAATTGGGACTTCCTCCCGGAAACTCCCCGAAAGCCTAGGAGGCTATACTGTTGGAGTTTTGGTCCAGACCAATTTTGGGGGCAATCTTCAAATCGCCGGGATTCCTGTGGGCGAAAAACTTGGGAAATATCCCTTTAAGGATGCCCTGGAAAAATCAGACGGGAGCTGCATGATCGTTGTGGCGACCGATGCGCCAGTTTTGGAGAGGAATCTTGAACGCCTGGCTCAACGTGCGATGATGGGATTGGCGAAGACGGGAGGGATAGCCTCGAATGGTTCGGGAGATTATGTGGTCGCTTTTTCAACCCATGAAAGTTTGAGAATTCCTTATTCGAACCCCTCCCAAAACTTGATAAAAGCGGAATTCTTGGGGAATGATGACATGACCTCCTTGTTTTTGGCGGTGATAGAAGCTACGGAAGAAGCAATTGTCAATTCCCTTTTTGCGGCAGAAACGATGGAGGGTAAGGACGGAAGAAAAGTAGAAGCTTTACCCAAAGAAAAAGTTTTGCCATGGATTTTGGCTAAATGAGCTAAGGATTTGAGGATTTCCAAAGGAGCATTCCAAGCAGGATCATTCCTAAAAGCAGCATTAGAACCGAAAGGAAAGTGGCGATGGAATACCGGCTTTCTGGATAGCTCATTTTTAATCGGGCCATACTTTGTCTGTGTTGGATCAGGGAAAGTATCATCATGGCGCTAGCAACCCCATAAAGGATCAAGGCAAGTTCTCTACCTGTAAACTCTTCGAAAAGAGGCTTTTTACCCGATTCGAGGCGATTGAAGAAAAACTCATAGGCTCCAATACCTATTGCCAAGATGGTGAGGGAGGTTCTCACCCATGCGAGCTGAAGGCGCTCAAAGGCCGCACGAGTCCTTTCCATCTGCAGGTCCTTTTTGCCTTGTTTGGAATTTTGTATGCCGCCTAAACGTTCGGTTAGATCTTTTTCCATCGGATAGAAGATTATTGGAGTTTATTTTAAATGCAGGTCTTTTGAAGGAATAGTTTTTGTCATTTTTGGGGAAATTATCAAAATTTTCTGTTGATTTTTAGTGCATTAAAAGAAATAAAGATGGAAATGGATGATATGGAAAAACAAAAAGATTTGACCTGGTTGGCGCATTTGCAAAAAAACAGCTGGGAACCAGAGGTCATCATATCGGGGATATCCCTGGCTTTTTTGTTTGTGATTCCTTCGCGTTTATTTGAATTTTCGATCATCCTTATTCAGGATTATGGACTTGAGCCGATTCCGGCGAGTTTGATCTTGGTTTACTTTTCTTTGATCATTACGGTTTTCAAAATATTCCTGGTTATCCATTTGATCTTGAGGTTTGTCTGGGCAGGTTTGTTGGGAATTACTTATGCTTTTCCGGAAGGGGTCATCAAAGAAAGACTTTTCAAATACTCTCAAACCGTAGAATATCCCAATCCCACTCACTATCTATTAAAACTGGAGCGATGGTGTAGCATGTTGTATGGGTTTCCGATTGCCTTGGCTGTGCCCCTTTTGTCGATTACATTTTACTTGGTTGTATTGATCGGAATCTACCTGTTGTTTGATCTGAATTTTGAGGTAGTGTACTTGATTTTCATGATCACCGTGATTGGATTGGCTTTAAGTGGCTTTGCTCAAAAAAATTCACGCTTCAAGAATATGGTAGGAAAAAGTATGAGTGGAACAATCGGGGCTGTTTATCAAAGTAATCTCGGAAAATGGTCCTACCTCATTTTTTCTTTTGTGCTGGTGGTGATTTCCATCCCTTTTATTGTGCAGGATTTAAAGGGATTTTATAGTTATCAGGTGCAAGTCAATTTGGGCGATTATGAATACGAATGGCCGATGGAGCAGAATTATTTTGAGGAATTCAATGCAGAAAAGAAAAGGTTTCCACGGATTTGGACTCCCTCAAAGCGAGTGGAGAGTGGCTTTTTGGAAATTTATTTGCCAGTCTATGTTCGGGAGAAAAACTCTATTCCTCAAATGGTCAACTTGCTGCCCAAGGATAGTATCCCTTGGGTAACTGTGGAAAATTATCAAGATCAATTCCGGGTATTTCTGAATGACTCCTTGCTGTTCATACCAGAATGGCATGCTGTTCGGGCAGGACATACGGGTCAAAATGCCATGATGGGAAGGTTGGGAATTAGTCATTTGCAACCCGGTATTCATGAAATAAAAGTCGAAAAGCTGACTTATATACCGCCTTTTCTGGGCTCTGGAAATGACCTTCGGTATCGAAAGAATTGGGCCAGGTTTGAATTTATCAAAGAATGAAGGTCAAATTCGAATTCTCCATTCCTTGGGGTAATAATTATTCAACCTATTGCCAAGGTTTTTAATCCAACCCAAGGGTAGCTTCTGGAAACTCACCAAAACCCAACCCAAAGGGATATCTTCCAAGGAGACATCATTTTTCCTCAAAAACTCCAAGGCTTGAGGTTCATTGAGCTCATAGGTAGGAAATCCCTTTTTCGGCAGAGTGGACAAGGCCCATTCATGACTGGGAATCCAGTCATTTTTCTGCTTTTTCCCCAATTCCACTCCAAAATACCGAAGGCTAAGTACCTGGCTCATTTTCTCAAAATGTCTGTAAAAATCCTTCTGAATCCGAAAATAGGAATCGTTTAGGGTATAGTATTTCCCAGAACCATCAAATCCCAGTTCCTGCTCCAAAGATTCAGCTTCTCGATCCCCAAGTACTTTCAATACCGGGTGTTTGAAATCTTTGATCCTTCCCGGTTCTTGGGTAGAGGCAGTGTCGGGCCTTTTCAATACGGTGATGAAAAAACCTTCTCCCGCTACTTTATGCGGAAAAAATCGATACCCGAAAAATGTTCCCTCCTCGGTTTTTACTTCCGTCTCCACGATTCCCCAAGATTCCTCCAAGGAAATCCGGACGGGCTCAAAAGCAAACTCTTCAGTGAGAAATCGGACCAAATCCTCATTTTCCTGTTCGTTGAAGGTACAAGTGGAATAGATCAGATAGCCTCCTCCCTTGACCAAAGCTCCGGCTTGATCCATAATCCGTTTTTGACGGGAAGAGCAAAGGATGACGTGGTCGAGGGACCACTCCGCCCTGGCTTGGGCATCTTTGCGAAACATACCTTCACCGGAGCATGGCGCATCCACCAGTACCAAGTCAAAAAATCCTTCCAAGGGTTCAAAATGACTTGGATCATTATTAGTTACTACGATATTTCCCAAGCCCCATTTGATTGCGTTTTCTTTCAGGATTTGCGCCCTGGATTGGATCACTTCATTGGCCACCAATAAGCCTTCACTTCCCAAATAGCTGGAGAGAAGTGTGCTTTTTCCACCCGGAGCTGCCGCCAAATCCAAGTAAACCCCTTTGGGAATTTCATTGGTATTCAGGATATGTTCGATAAACATGGAGGAAGCTTCCTGCACGTAATAGGCCCCTGCATGAAAGGTAGGGTCGAGGGTAAAGCTGGGTCTTTCTTCTAAAAAATATCCTGAAGAAGACCATGGAACTGGGTTTTTATCCCAAGGGATGAAAATCTTCTTAGCAGGATTAAAGCGTATGGAAGTCCGAGGAGGATTGTCAATGGCTAACTTGAATCGTTCAAACTCATCTTTTCCCAATAAGGAAAGCATCTGGGCCTCAAAGTCAGCAGGAAGTTGGATTTCGGACATGGAGCAAATATAAGTGATCAGTTGTCAGTATTCTGTTTGCAGATTTTTGCCTACTGCCAACTGACCACTGCCAACTTCAAATTTCTTATCTTGAAGGTAAACTAGCGAATCTATGGAACTTCTCACCAACCTTCTCATCAGCCTGATAGCGGCACTTCATCTATATTTTCTCTGGTTTGAAATGTTTGCCTGGGAGACCACCGGGCGAAAGATTTTTAGGCAGATGCCCAAGGAAATGTTTCCCAAAACCAAGGTCCTAGCTGCTAATCAGGGTTTGTACAATGGGTTTTTGGTGGCAGGATTGATTTGGTCTTTGGTGATTACTGATCCCATTTGGGCAGATAGAGTAGCGCTGTTTTTTCTGACTTGTGTGTTGATTGCAGGGATTTTTGGGGCAATTACGGCGAGCAAAAAGATTTTTTATGTGCAGGGCTTGCCGGCTTTGGTGGGGATTGGGTTGATATTATTCTAGTTCACCGCGGAGGCGCAACGCAGAAATAAATTTTTTCTCACAGATTACTCTGATTCCCACGGATTAATTCTAGATACCTCAGAAGTATTGGGAATCATCCTGTGATTACGTACAGGTTGACCTGCATTGAGGGTGGACGGCCACGGTAGAAGAAATTAAAATGTGGCGGTGAGTGTGGTCAATGGCGGGGGGAGGCTGTCAGGCTGAGCGGAGTCGAAGCCCATTTCATTGGCGAAGCACAAAAAAAAGAGGCTTGCGCCCCTTTTCTTAATGGTCATCTTCATCGAAGTCATCCTCTTCATCCCCTGCCCCCATGTCAAACATGGAACTGAACAAATCCTTGAACTGAAGCCCGGTGTCCAGTAGTTTTTTGCTCAACTGGGAATATTCAGCCAGCCCGTGTAGGGCGAACTCCATAAAGAATTCCTTCTCTTTTTCCGGCAAGGTTTTTACCATCTGGGTGACCACTTCCTCCAGTCCCGGGACGGAATGAAGCAGGGTTTTATATTCCTTGTCGGACTGGGAAGCCAAAATATCCAACTCATTTCCTTCCCCAAACCAAGCCAAAGGAATCACATAAGGATTGCCATTTTTGTCTTTTTTCTTTTGTTCTGGTGAAGGGAAATAGTTGACAAATTGCGTTCTTATGGCTTTTCCAATCAAATTGTATGCAACCAAACCTGCGCCTTCTTGCTCCCCTTCATAGACCAATTCCACCTTCCCGGTGATAGCTGGAATCACCCCGATAAGATCTGCGATCCGGACTACCGTATTGCTTTCTCCATTGAGGTAAAGCCTTCTTTCTGCAGCGGAAATCAGGTTTTCATAGGCCGAAATGGTCAATCGGGCTGAAACTCCGCTTTTCTCATCCACAAATTCTGAACCCCTTGCTTCCACCGCAATCTGCTCGATAAGGTCTTTCATCAGCTCAGGCACATGGATATTTTCCACCGGCTTTCCGGCCAAATTGGCTTCTTGCGCCGTTATTTTTTTGCCGATTTCAATGGACTTGGGATAATGCGTGATGATCTGACTTTCAATTCGGTCCTTCAGCGGTGTCACAATACTACCCCGGTTGGTGTAGTCCTCCGGGTTGGCGGTGAAGACAAACTGAATATCCAAAGGTAATCTTAACTTGAAGCCACGGATTTGAATATCACCTTCTTGGAGGATGTTGAACAAGGCCACTTGAATTCTCGCCTGAAGGTCCGGAAGTTCATTGATCACGAAAATACAGCGATGCGAACGCGGCACCAATCCATAGTGAATCACCCGCTCGTCATTGTAGCTGAGTTTCATGGTGGCGGCTTTGATCGGGTCCACATCACCGATCAAATCAGCGACAGAAACATCCGGTGTTGCTAATTTTTCGGTGTACCGATCGTCACGATGAAGCCATAGGATTGGGGTGTCATCTTCTTTTTCGGCAAGTAGATTTTTGGCAAAGGAAGAGATCGGATGCATGGGGTCATCATTCAATTCAGAGCCATAGACCACCGGGACATATTCATCCAAAAGATGGGTCATCATCCGGGCGATACGAGTTTTGGCCTGACCTCGAAGCCCGAGCAGGTTGATGTTGTGTCGGGAAAGGATCGCCCTTTCGATGTCAGGAATGACCGTATCCTCATATCCCCAAATTCCGGCAAAAACATTTTCTTTCCGCTTGATTTTTAGAATCAGGTTGTCGCGAAGTTCTTCTTTGATGGATTTGGGGTGATAGCCAGAAGCTTTAAGTTGGCCGAGTGTTTTGATTTGGGTGAGTTCTTTTCCAGTCAGTTTTTGGTAGTCCATGTGGTTTAGAATCGTTTGGTTCGGTTGCGTCTGTAATCTTCAAAAATGAGGTCGCCAAGTCCCTTCAGGCTGCTGTAGTAGGCATTGCCGTTGTTGACTTTGGTAAACTCTTTGACAAATTCTTTCAAATAAGGGTCGGAAGCGATCATAAAGGTCGTCACGGGAATTTTCAGTTTTCGGCATTGGGCAGCCAACTTTAAGGTCTCGCTAAGGATTTTGCTGTCAATGCCGAAGGCGTTTTTGTAGTATTTAATGCCAACTTTCAGGCAGGTGGGTTTCCCGTCAGTGATCATAAAAATCTGCTTGTTTGGATTTTTTCTCCTACGAAGCAAATCCATGGCAAGCTCCAATCCAGCAACGGTATTGGTATGATAAGGCCCAACTTGGAGATAAGGCAAATCCTTGAGTTCAATCTGCCAGGCGTCATTTCCAAAGACAATAATGTCCAAGGTGTCTTTGGGATAACGTGTTTTAATCAACTCGGCCAAAGCCATGGCGACTTTTTTGGCGGGTGTGATCCTATCTTCCCCATACAGAATCATGGAGTGGGAAATGTCGATCATCAGCACTGTGGAGGTTTGGGAGCGATATTCTGTCTCTACCACTTCCAGATCGTCTTCAGTCAACAGGTAATCTCCGGAAAGCCCATGATTGGCTTGGGCATTTCGAAGGGAGTCAGTCAGGGCGATTTGGTCCAGATTGTCTCCAAATTCATAGGCCCGTCGGTCAGTACCTCGCTCCTCGCCTTGGCCAGAATGGGTGGTCTTGTGCTGCCCGGATTTGCCACGCTTGAGTTTGCCGAAGATTTCTTCCAAAGCCGATTTTCGAATCGTCTGTTCGGCCTTGCCCGTGATTTTGAATTCTCCTTTTTGGTTTTCCTCGGTGAGATAGCCTTTGGTTTTGAGGTCTTCGATAAAGTCCCCGATCCCGTAATTGGGATTGGTGAGGTTGTATCGTTTGTCCAAATTGGTCAGCCAGCTCAATGCTTCGGCCACATCCCCTCCGGTCATGGTTACGAGCTGCAGGAAAATGTTCAGCAGGTTTTCGAAGGTGTTTTTCTCCGGGTCTTGCGGAGGGATATATTGAGTAAATCGAAATCCTTTCATAATAATAAGATAATGAATGCAAGGAGCAAGGAAAAAGACTGCTGACAAATGTTTCTATGTGGAGCAGTTGGCATCAATTTGAAACCCGGCTATATCCCTTGAGCTTTGGGAATGGTAACAAACAGAGGGTGAAAGGAGTTTATAAAAGTGAGTAAAAACAGAAAAAAGATAAAATAAGGCCCTCAGAATTCAGTGCAGAGCGGAGGGCCATTGGCCATAAGGAATTCCAGTTGGTCAATTGTAAAATGTAAAATCTTATGAAAAACTATCTTCACGCAGTGGGTTTTGTGACGGGGATTTTGATAGTTTTCGTCACCTTGATCCAATTCAACATTGCCCCGATTCTTATTTGGGGGATTTTCTTGGCAGGGCCCTTATTAATTTTGGCCATGTTCTATATTGTTTTAACTGCTCCGGTAAAAATCAAGGAGAAATTTGAGGACCAGTGGTATCAAGATATGCCCAAATCTGAATTGAAAGATTTTTAGGCTAATTTTCGGGCATGTACCTGGCCGATAAACATTCCCAAATCCTAAAATCAACTGCCAAAAAATTAGGCTTTGATTTTTGCGGGATTGCCAAAGCGCAATTTCTGGAGTCCGAAGCACCAAGACTGGAAGAGTGGCTGAATCGGAGTTATCAGGGCAAAATGGCCTATCTGGCCAATCATTTCGACAAACGGTTAGACCCCCGAAAGCTAGTGGAAGGGGCCAAAACGGTCGTTTCCCTCATTTACAATTACTATCCGGAAAAACAGCTTCCCCATCAAGCAGAGGATATCAAGCTGGCGAAATATGCCTATGGAGAAGATTACCATGAGGTCATTCGAGCCAAGTTGACCGAATTTTTAGAAGTGTTGCGGGAAGAAATCGGGGAAATTAACGGGCGTTCCTTTGTGGATTCTGCCCCGGTAATGGAGCGGCAATGGGCTCAGCGAGCCGGATTGGGTTGGATTGGGAAAAACAGTTTGCTTTTAAATAGGCAAATGGGAAGTTTTTTCTTTTTAGCAGAGCTGATTATTGATCTGGAGGCTACTCCGGATGCCCCCTTGGCTAAGGACTACTGCGGGACCTGTACCGCCTGCATCGATGCCTGTCCTACGGAAGCCATAGTACAGCCGGAGGTGATTGATGGGTCCAAGTGTATTTCTTATCTGACCATCGAGCTAAAGGATGCGATTCCGGATGATTTTGCAGGAAAGATGGAAAATTGGGTGTTTGGCTGTGATATCTGCCAAGATGTGTGTCCTTGGAACCGATTTTCTAGACCGCATCAAGAACCGGCCTTCCAAACCAATGAAGAATTGGCCAAATTTTCAAATAAGGAATGGGTAGAAATGACCGAGGAAACCTTCAAGCGGGTATTTGCCAAGTCCGCTGTCAAACGAACCAAATTTTCCGGAATTAAACGGAATGTTGATTTTTTGGAATCAAAAGGCTTTTAGACTCATATCCAGGGCCTGTACCGAATAAGTCAAGGCTCCCATGGAAATATAATCTACTCCGCATTCGGCCACTCCTGCCAAAGTTTCTGCGGTGATTCCTCCTGAAGCTTCCGTTAGGTATTTTCCATCAATCATCCGCACTGCCTCTCGCATCGTGGCATTATCCATATTGTCCAGCATGATAAAATCTACTCCCCCTGCCTTCAATACTTCCTGTACCTCTTCGAGATTCCGGGTTTCCACTTCAATTTTCAATTTTAACCCATGATCCTTGAGGTATTGTTGGGTCCGCTCGATTGCCGGGCGAATTCCTCCGGCAAAATCCACATGGTTGTCTTTGAGCATGACCATATCGTAAAGCGCAAATCGGTGATTTACACCCCCGCCGATAGCTACTGCCCATTTTTCCATCAATCGGAAATTTGGCGTGGTCTTCCGGGTATCCATCAGACGGGCTTTGGTATGGAGGATTAATTGAGTGAGCTGGTGGGTTTTGGTGGCAATTCCACTCATGCGTTGCAGGCAATTGAGCATCAGGCGCTCCGCTGATAAGATGGACGCAGAGGGTCCATACACATGAAGACCCACGTCTCCTGCCTTGACGATTTCTCCGTCTTTTTTGAAAAATTCTACTTCCAAGGAAGGGTCAACCGCCTTAAAAATCATTTCTGCCAGTTCCAAACCGGCAATCACTCCGTCATCTTTGATCAATAACTTGGCTTTGCCTTGTTTGTCAGGAGGAATGGAAGCCAAAGAGGAATAGTCCCCCGGCCCAATATCTTCCTGAAGTGCGGATTGGATAAACGTATTCAGTGCTTCTGGGGTAAGGTAGGCAGGCTTCATTCGGCAAAAATAGCCAAATCCCCTTTCTTGAGGGTTTTCGGATTAGTTTTTTACAAAATCGAGGCTGTAAATCCGATAAGCACTGTTCGCTTGAGATACTTTGATAAAGACTTTAAAGCTTCCCGGAGAGCTTACATACTCTCCGATATAGGTACTGATGCTCCCCTGATTTTCATTTTGATAGAGAATCGAAAAGCCTTGAGACGGATTTTTTTTGAAAAAGTCTCTCAGGACTAACTCTGCTTGGTTTTTGGAATAATCTCCTTGTTGTCCATTGATATTCAGGGAAATGCTGCTGTCAAAATATTTCGCCAAGTCATTGCTGGATCCATTCCCCAAGGCCGCGATGATGGGATCAATGGTATGGACTTCCAATTCTGGGGCAGCCATCGGGGCAAAGAAAATCCAAACGGAAAGAAATAGGTTTAAAAACAGCATCGACCTTATTTGGCAAAATCCAAGCCAAAAAAATGTACTAGAGATTCATTTTTGATGCGCTAAAAATGAGGAAGACAGGTACTGTCTAAAAATATTTGCTGGGGGACTTTGGGTTGAAAAGTAATATATTTGCCGCATGGATAAGAAAGTTTTACTGATGATTTTGGATGGCTGGGGCATTGCTACCAACCCGGCCGTTTCGGCAATTGATAAAGCCAAGACACCTTTTGTGGATAGCCTTTATACCAAATACCCTCATGCGACTCTGGAAGCTTCCGGATTGGCCGTTGGACTACCCGAAGGCCAAATGGGGAATTCCGAAGTAGGCCACATGAATATCGGTGCCGGCCGGGTGGTCTACCAAGATTTAGTAAAAATTAACCAGGCAGTGGCTAATGGAGAGCTAAATACTCATCCCGTCCTGGCTTCCGCTTTTGCCAAAACGAAGGCCGCCAATAAGAAAGCCCATTTTATTGGCTTGGTGTCCGATGGGGGAGTCCATGCCCATATTGACCATTTGAAAGGGCTTTGCGATGCGGCCAAATTCCATGGAATGGAAAAAGTATTTATCCATGCCTTTACGGACGGACGGGATACGGATCCAAAAGGAGGCATCAAGTATTTGGAAGACCTTCAAAACCATCTGACCCATTCGGCTGGAAAAATTGCCTCCGTAGTCGGTAGATATTATGCCATGGATCGGGACAACCGTTGGGAGCGGGTGAAGCTTGCTTATGACGCTTTGGTCAATGGAGAAGGCGAGAAGTCAAAAGATATCTTGGCTGCGATCAAAAAATCCTACAGCAACAATGTCACAGACGAATTTATTCGCCCCATTATCCATGTAGGAGCAGACAATAAGCCTCTGGCCAAAATTGAAGAGGGGGATTTGGTAATCTGTTTTAATTTCCGAACAGATCGCGGAAGGGAGATTACCCAGGTGTTGACTCAAAAGGATCTTGAGGATTACAACATGAAAAAGCTGGCCCTGGATTACATCACCTTTACCAATTATGATGATACGTTCTCGGGTGTTCAGGTATTGTTTGAAAAAGACAACTTGAATAATACTCTGGGAGAGGTTTTGGAGAGAGCTGGGAAAAAACAAATCCGAATTGCCGAAACTGAAAAGTACCCTCATGTGACCTTCTTTTTCTCCGGAGGAAGAGAAAAAGAATTTGCGGGAGAAAGTAGAATTCTTTGTCCTTCTCCTAAGGTGGCCACCTATGACCTGAAGCCTGAAATGAGTGCTTTTGAAATTGCCTCCAAGATCAATCCGGAACTGAAAAAGAAAAGTGCGGATTTCATCTGCTTGAATTTTGCCAATGCAGATATGGTGGGCCATACCGGGGATTTTGATGCAGCAGTAAAAGCTTGCGAAGCGGTGGATACCTGCGCCAAAAGTGTGATTTCCACAGCCCTGGAAAATGAATATACCATCATTGTGATCGCGGATCATGGAAATTCCGACATGATGATCAACGAGGACGGCACGCCAAATACGGCTCACACGACCAATCTTGTTCCATTTATTCTAGTTGATGCTAAAGACCAAATCCCTGTCAAAAGCGGGAAATTGGGAGACTTGGCACCCACTATTCTTCAACTGATGGGTGTGGAGATCCCTTCCGAAATGACGGGGGATATCCTGATCTAAACCATGAAAATTTACCGAAATCTTGTCTTTGCCCTAGTTCTTGGGTTTGGAATTAGCTGTGTTCCTGCTGAGGAAAAGTTAGCCTTGGAAAAGCTGCCCTACTTCGATCTGAAAAGTTTTTTGGATTTGGAAATTTCCAAACTGGACAGTGTTTTGGTGACCAAAACTTCCAGGATTAACGGGCAAGAATCTGTAGTAGACACCCTTTATCGGGAAGAAGATTGGAAAGAAGAATTTGAGGTGTTTTATCAAGCGGACATCAATTTGCCGTCCTTGGTGGCTTCCTATTCCACGGATGCAAAGTTCGATTTATTGATTCATGAATTGATTCCCGGTGAGAAAGGCAAAGTGAAGCAGCTTGTGGTCCGATTTGCCGGAAACTACCCGGGCTCGGTTTCTTTCAAAATGAGCGAGGAAAATCTGTTTTTCTCCACGACTACTCTAGGAGAATTTTACCTCAATCAGCAAACACAAAAACTGGATCACTACACGATAGAGACTACGCAAAAGGTGATCTTCATGAAACCTACCAATATCAAAATTCAGGGGATCATCAAATAACCTGAAAAGAAAAAGGCTCGAATCAATTTCGAGCCTTTTTCTTTATTGATTGAATAGCGGAGGCCGCTTGGCTTGCCAATCTGTATTTTCCTGGATCAACCTACCCAGCATGATGAGCTTTTCTTCCTCAAAAAGATTTGCCAGTAAGGTAATGGAAGTAGGGCTGCCATTTGCCCCAAATCCATTCGGTAGGCAGAGCGAAGGATGCCCGGTCAGGTTGGTGATCTGCAGCTGCTGACCAGCAAAAGAGGGAGTTACAATCACATCGTATCCGTTCATCAATTCATGCATTTCCTGGATCAAGAGACTTCGTTGTCGGCTCATTTGGACGTATTCTACCGCAGGAATAAATCGGGCGGCCCGGAATAGATTCGGCCAGGCATTTCTGCCCTGAGCCACCAGTTGATCGTCCAAGTTGAGCCTGGTCAATTCCTCAAAAGCTGCGGCTCCTTCTACCATCAGCATGCTGACAATCGGGGCTGGATTGATGCTGGTCTTTAATTCCAAAGGATGAAGCTCAATTCCTTCATTTTTCAAAACCTCCAAGACCGCTTGGTCATTTTCGATTCCGGGACGATCTCCTTCGAAAAAGGATTTGAAATAGCCAATTTTGAGTTTTTGGACTTCATTCTTCACCGAATAATTAAATGCAGCCGGAATAGTGGAAGGGTCTTTAGGGTCAATTCCTTGGATGGTGGACAAAACGATTGCATTATCCAAAGCTGATCGGGAAATGGGTCCAATCTTGTCCATGGACCAGCTCAAAGCCATGGCTCCATGCTTACTTACTCTTCCGAAAGTCGGGCGGAGTCCTGTCACTCCGTTTCGGGTCGAAGGAGAAACGATGGACCCCAAGGTTTCTGTTCCGATGGCAAAGGGGACCAAGCCGGCACTAACGGCAGAAGCAGAACCTGCCGAAGATCCACTTGATCCTTGTTTAAGATTCCATGGATTTTTAGTCACGCCTCCAAACCAGATATCTCCCATTGCCAGAGCTCCCAAGGTGAATTTGCCCACTAAAACTGCCCCGGCATCGTCCAGTTTTTGAACTACTGTGGCTGTTTCATCAATGACCTGATCCTTAAAGGGCATGGCACCCCAGGTGGTTTTGGTCCCCGGAACGGCCAAAAGGTCCTTGACTCCATAAGGAATCCCATGGAGCACACCCCGGTATTTTCCCTCGGCCAACTCCTGGTCCATTTTCCGGGCTTTTTGTAAGGCCGGTTCTTCCAGCAGAGTGATCAGGCATTGCAAGGTGTCTGAATACGTTTTGATCCGATCGAGGTAGATCTTGGTCAGGCGCTCGGAACTCAGCTTTTTGGTGTGGATTAGCACCGCCAATTGGTGAACAGGAAGATAGGCAATGTCATGATCCTTTTCCGGCAGATCTACTGAGGTTGGCAAACCCCAATCCAGAGGTTTTTGAGCTTGTTCAGGGAAAAAACCCTGGGGTAATGGGTTGAAAATCAAGGCTGGAGCAACGGAATTTTCCAGTTTGATTTTACGCAAGGCCTCTAGGTTATTTCGCTGATTGTTGAGGTTGGATAGCATGCTGTCTTTCTCTGAATTTGAAAAGGAAAGACCAATCAAATCTGCTGCAGAATCGATTGTGGCTGGGGTGATTTCTCCAAGATTTTTTCCCAAAGTAAAGCCTAAGAGAAGAAAGCATAGGGCTCCTCCTGCGAGAAAAGGCCATTTGGCTTGGTGGATTTTTCGTTTCATTGGATAGTTTTGTGTTAGAACCAAACAATCTTCGCCTGAAGGTGTTCATTTAGCCCAAAAAAATCAAACCGTCCATGGATCAAAAACCAAGCTTTCCAGTATTCCCCATGCATTTTAGGGGACTACTTTTATTGGCAGGAATCTATACGGTATGTTGGTCGGCCTTTTATTATTATGCCGGGGAAGAACTTTTGAGATGGCTTTCTTTGGGAAATCCGGAACTTGCCCCTTTGCCCTATTCTTACTTTGGAGTTTTTGGGATCCTGTTGGGCTTGGTGATTTTTGTTTCTGCGTTTTATCCGGTCTCTTGGGTCTGGTTGATTTTGGGAGGAATTACCGGAAAATTGATCGCAGCCATTTGGTTTTCGCTGGGATTTGCACCTGAACTGGGCTGGAACAAACGAAGTCTTTTTCATTTGTTTTTCAACGAACTCCTATGGCTTGTTCCTCTGATCTTGATATTTCTAAGGGCGCTTCAGGTGAAAAATTACCTCAATCAAACTGAAGCCAAAAAATAAAGGCTGCGTAAGCAGCCTTTGGTATTTTAAAGCAGTAAAATCAACAATAGAAGGATAATGATGATCGCGCCAAAGGAAAGGTAGATGCCATTGTCCACAGCTTTTTTCCTCATCTCCTTCATTTCGGCCTTTAATTCCGCTTTTTCTTCTTTAGACAAGGTACTGAAGTCCATGGCTTTGATTTCTTCAGTCCTTTTTTCGATTTGGGCTAAAAGCACCTTTTGCTCCTCGGTGAGTTTCCTTTCCGGTTTTTTGATCGGGTCTGCCTCTGCGAAATTGATGCTGCCCAGAAGCAGAAGAAATACAAACACTTTTTTCATGGCTTTATATTTTATTTAATTATTGATTGATGAATTTGTGGAAGACCTGACTCAAAATAACGTGCCAAGTCTTGAATTTCTTTCCTAATGACTTTTTGAAAAAGTGTAACTTGGACATCCAATTGCCAAATCGGACCACTCAAAATAGATCTAGATGAATCAAAAGCAAGAACATAAACTTTTTCTCCTGGATGCCATGGCCCTGATCTACCGGGCTCATTTTGCTTTTAGCAAAAATCCCCGGGTCAACTCCAAAGGCCTGAATACCGGAGTCA
This sequence comes from Cyclobacteriaceae bacterium, assembly GCA_033844545.1. Classification (GTDB taxonomy): domain Bacteria; phylum Bacteroidota; class Bacteroidia; order Cytophagales; family Cyclobacteriaceae; genus Algoriphagus. The sequence goes on from JAJLJS010000048.1 coordinate 14,895, forward strand.
TGTTGGGTTTTACCAATACCCTTTTGGAGGTTCTTGAGAAAGAAAAACCCAGCCATATTGCAGTGGCCTTTGATCTGCCCGGACCGACCTTTAGACATGCCCAATATGAGCTCTACAAGGCCAATAGACAGGATCAGCCCGAGGATATTACCGCATCTATTCCTTGGGTAAAGGAAATTGTAAAGGCCTTTAAAATTCCCATTTTGGAGCTGGAGGGATTTGAAGCAGATGATGTCATCGGGACTATTGCCAAGAAGGCAGAAAAGGAAAGATTCACCGTCTACATGATGACGCCGGACAAGGATTACGGACAGATTGTGGATGAGCATATTTTTCTCTACAAGCCTGCATTCATGGGCAACGGAGTCGATGTCCTTGGGCCCAAACAGGTATGTGAAAAATGGGGCATTGACCACGTGGATCAGGTCAGAGACATTCTCGGACTCATGGGGGATAGTGTGGATAATATTCCCGGAATTCCCGGAATTGGGGAAAAAACTGCCACAAAACTGCTCAAAGAATTTGGCACAGTCGAGGGATTAATCGCCAATGTGGACAAGCTCAAAGGGAAGCAAAAGGAGAATGTGGAGAACTTTGCCCAGCAGGGAATTATGTCCAAAGAGCTGGCCACCATCAAGACGGATGTGCCGATTGATTTTGAAGAAGAGGATCTTCGCTATGATGGATTTGATGAGGAAAAACTCCGGGCAATCTTCACCGAACTGGAATTTCGAACTCTTGCTAGCAGAATTTTTAAAGAAACCTCCGGAAAAAAAGCATCCATCGCGGCTCCTGCTCAAATGGATTTGTTTGCTGCGGCAGTTTCTGTGGCTCCAACCTCAGAAGCTCAGGAGGAAGAGAGTAGCATCCAGGTTCCGGCAACTTTGGATACCATTTTATCCAATGTCCACAATTACCATAAAATCAAAGGCCTGGAGGCTGTCGGGGAATTGGTAGAATATCTTTTACTTCAAAAAGAACTTTGTTTCGACACCGAAACCACCGATCTGGATGCGATGAAGGCAGAATTGGTCGGACTATCCTTCTCCTACCTTGAGGGAGAAGCTTACTATATCCCCGTATCTGAAAACCAAAAGGAAACCCAGGAAATTCTGGAGGTTCTTAGGCCGGTTTTTGAAAATGAAGCTATTCTCAAAATCGGTCAGAATATTAAATATGACATGCTGGTGTTGAAAAATTATGGCATCGAAGTCAAAGGGATCCTCTACGATACTATGCTAGCGCATTACCTGATTGAGCCGGAAGGCAAGCACAGCATGGACTGGCTGGCCCAGCAATACCTGAATTATCAGCCGGTTTCCATCACGGAATTGATCGGAAAGAAAGGCAAAAATCAGGGCAATATGCGGGATGTCGACGAAGACGAGGTGACAGCATATGCTTCCGAAGATGCAGACATTACGCTGCAATTGAAGAAAAAATTTGACCCCATTCTGAAGTCCAATGGCTTGGAGAAGCTATTCGACGAAGTAGAAAATCCGCTGATCCGGGTCTTGACAGCCATGGAGTTTGAGGGAGTGAAGGTTGATACGGAAAGTTTGGCGGAGCTTTCGGTCGCTTTGGAAGAGGAGAGTAAAGAAATCGAAAAACGCGTCTATGAACTGGCAGGAGTGAGATTCAACCTGGGATCTCCCAAGCAGCTGGGCGAGGTGCTGTTTGAGAAGCTCAAACTCGACCCAAAAGCCAAAAAGACCAAGACCGGACAATATGCTACAGGGGAGGAGATTCTCAGCAAGCTTGCGGACGAGCATGAAATTGCCCAGGCTATTTTGGATTTCCGGCAGATGGTCAAGTTGAAATCCACTTATGTGGATGCTTTGCCGACCATGATCAACCCGAAGACGGGTAGGATCCATACCACTTACAATCAGTTTGTGGCAGCAACCGGGAGACTTTCCTCTATTAATCCCAACCTTCAAAATATCCCCATTCGTACTGCAAGGGGGAGGGAAATCCGAAAGGCTTTTGTCCCGAGAGATGAAAATCACATCCTCCTTTCGGCGGATTATTCCCAGATCGAACTCAGATTGATGGCGGCATTTTCTCAGGACGAATCCATGCTGGAAGCTTTCAAAAACGGAAGGGATATCCATGCCACCACGGCGGCGAAAATCTTCAAAGTGGGTTTGGAAGAAGTGACTTCTGATATGCGTAGAAAAGCCAAAACAGCCAATTTTGGGATTATTTATGGCATTTCAGCATTCGGACTTTCCCAGAGACTTTCCATCCCAAGAACTGAGGCCAAAGAAATTATCGATGCCTATTTTCAGGAGTTTCCGGCTGTAAAGGCATATATGGACGGAGCCATCGAAAAAGCACAAAAGAATGAATATGTAGAAACCATCCTCGGGCGGAGACGATACCTCAGAGATATCAACAGCAGAAATCAGACGATGCGGGGCTTTGCCGAGCGAAATGCCATCAATGCTCCCCTTCAGGGCTCTGCAGCCGATCTCATCAAAGTAGCGATGATCCATGTTTATGACTGGATGAAAAAAGAAAAGCTAAAGTCAAAGATGATACTTCAAGTACACGATGAATTGGTCTTTGATGCCCATAAGGACGAGGTGGATTTGCTCAAAAAGCATATTCCAGGACTTATGTCCAATGCGATCAAACTACCGGTCCCGATTGAAGTGGAAGTTGGGGTTGGGTCCAATTGGCTAGAAGCACATTAAGATTGAAAGATTGAAAGATTGAAAAATTTCAAAATTGAAAAATTGGTTGGCCATCATTGGGGATTAGATCCTTATACTTGATTCCAGCTACTTGATACTTCAAAAATGGCCAAAATTAAAACCTCCTTTTTCTGCCAAAACTGCGGAGCTCAAAGTCCAAAGTGGCTGGGCAAATGCCCTGCCTGCGGGGAGTGGAATACCTATGTGGAAGAAATTGTCCAAAAGGAAGAGACCGGTAAAGGAACCTGGAAACAGAGCTCGGGAGGGAGTAAAAAAGTTTCCTCTCCCAAGAAAATCACTGAAGTCAACTACGAAGAGCAGCCGCGTTGGATCACCGGAGATCCAGAACTGGATCGGGTGCTTGGTGGAGGAATTGTACCGGGTTCTTTGGTGTTGATCGGCGGGGAGCCGGGAATCGGGAAATCCACCTTGATGCTACAGATTGCCTTGACCTTGGGTGGGAAAACCATTCTCTATGTTTCCGGAGAAGAAAGCGAGGCCCAAATCAAAATGCGTGCGGACCGGATGAGTGCCAAAAATCCTGATTGCTATGTGCTTTCCGAAACCAACACCCAACAAATATTTCAACAGATTGAGCTACTCAAACCGGACTTTTTGATTATAGATTCTATTCAGACCCTGAGCAGTCAATACGTGGAATCCGCAGCGGGATCGGTGTCCCAAGTTCGGGAATGCACGGCCGAACTGATGAAATTTGCCAAAGAAACCGGGACCCCTGTTTTTCTAATCGGCCATATCACCAAGGACGGGTCCATAGCAGGCCCCAAAGTGTTGGAGCATATGGTGGATACCGTCCTGCAGTTTGAAGGTGATCGGCACTTGACCTATCGGATTCTTCGGACTTCCAAAAACCGCTTTGGCTCTACGCATGAGTTGGGAATCTACGAAATGAGAGCAGAAGGCCTGAGGTCAGTGGCCAATCCTTCCGAAATTCTCCTGACTCAGCGGGAAGAAGTTCTGAATGGGGTGGCCATCGGGGCAATGATGGAAGGAAACCGGCCGATATTAATTGAGATCCAATCCTTGGTGAGCCCCGCCACTTACGGCACTCCTCAACGAAGCAGCACAGGACATGATGCCAAGCGCTTGAATATGCTGTTGGCTGTCTTAGAAAAGCGTGGAGGAATGCGTCTGGGGCAGCAGGATGTATTTTTGAATGTGGCCGGAGGACTTCGGGTGGATGATCCCGGTTTGGATTTGGCAGTGTGTGCTTCTTTGATCTCAAGCTATGAAGATACTCCGGTTTCAGAGCAGATTTGCTTTGCCGGAGAAGTCGGTCTTGGAGGGGAAATCCGGGCGGTTTCCCGAATCGAAAACCGAATCGCTGAAGCAGAAAAATTAGGCTTCAAAAAGATCGTGGTCTCCAAGTACGCGGTGAAAGGATTGGATTTCAAAAAATTCAAAATACAAATCCTCCAGGTCAGCAAGCTGGAGGAGATGTATCAGCTGATATTTTAATCTTTATTTTATGGCCAGCCCAAGTAAACCAGATGTGTAATCACATAATTTTTTCTTGGTTAGGCATTCTTTACCTGCTATTTTGAAACCTGTATTGTTTAAATCCCTTTTTGATTTTGAAAAATAAACGAATTGCAATCCTTGGGGCTGGTGGATTGGGTGCCTGTGCTGCACTTGAGCTGGCCCAAAGAGGATACCAAGTGGATCTGTTTGAAAAGCACTCCGAACCTATCCGAAAAGCAAGTTTTGTCAATGAAGGAAAAATCCACTTGGGATTTATATACGCACTGGACAAGGATCTTCACACAGCCCGACAAATGCTGGTCGGCGCGGTTCATTTTATCACCCACCTGAAAAGATGGATTCCCATCAATCCCGAGGAAGTTATCTCGACACCATTTCATTATTGCAACCATCGAGGGTCTCTGTCCAGCGGTGAAGAACTCCAGGCGCATTACCAAAAGTGTGCAACAATCTTTGAAGAGGTAAGTCGGAATCATAACAAAAAATACCTTGATCTGGAGGAGAAGATTTTTTCAAGAAGGCTTTCCGATTCAGCAATGGAGGAGATAGTAAATCCGGAATATTTTCAGGATGTATTTCAGACGAATGAATTCGCTGTAGAGCCAAGGATTGTTGCCTCATTGTTGAACAAGGCACTTGATGAAGAACCAAATATCCAAGTCCACCTTAATGCTGCGGTACAGCGTGTTGAAAGGCAGGGATCAAAATTGAGAGTCCATTTCAGGCAACACGGTCAAAATTTAAGAGAAGATTTTGATGAGGTAGTGAATTGTACTTGGAATGGCCTTTTGGGAATTGACCAAAGCATGGGTGTCGATCCGCTTTACAATTGGTCCTTCCGATATAAGTATGGTAATAAGATTTTGATTCCTTTTGGAGCGGAGGAATTTCCTTCCTGTACCATGGTGCAGGGACCTTATGGAGATTGTGTGAATTTTTCCGAAAAAGGAGGTTTTTTTTCCTGGTATCCTATTGGCCGTACGGGCTGGTCCGAGGGAAAAAATCCTCCGGATTGGGACCAAATGTACACTCAGGAAGAGCGGATGGATATTTTTCAAAGGAGTTTTGAAGAGCTGAAAAAAAGAGTACCCATATTATGCGGGCTTCAATTTCCTGTGGAAAAAGTTGATCCTGCAGGAGGAGTGATTTTTGCCTTGGGAAATACAGACGTGGACAATTCCGCCAGCAAACTGCATACCCGGCATGAAGTAGGAATCCGGACTTTTGATGGTTATCATTCGGTCAATACGGGGAAATACACCCTAGTTCCTCTCCTTGCCCTTCAGCTGGCCAATCGAATCGAAGGCAAACCAGATTTCCATGAAAAGTCCACAGGTATCCATTATCACCGCCACTTACAATAGCAGTCATCTTCTCCGGCATGCCATTCAGTCTGTTCGGAATTCTGAATTTCAGGATTGGGAGCTGCTGGTTGTGGGGGATTGCTGCACAGATGATACCGAGGAAGTGGTAAAGTCATATTTAGACCCAAGAATTTATTTTTTCAATCTTGAAAAAAACAGCGGTCAGCAAGCCACTCCCAATAATTATGGATTAACCCAGGCCAAAGGGGAATATATCGCATTTCTCAATCAGGACGATATGTTTTATCCTGACCATTTATCCAGCTGTCTGACAGAAATAAAAAGGTCTGGAGCAGATTTTATGATCATTCCGGGATTAAAAATAATCTCTACCAAAAAGGAAGAATTCGGTAAAGGAATATACCGAACCGACCTTTGTAGTGTTCATCCGGATGGAAAGTTTTCCACCAATGTATTTAGTGTGGCTTCTACTTGGTTTTTTAAAGCTTCCATTTTGAAAAAATTGGGTCCTTGGAAGCTGGAAAAAGAACTGTACGTGACTCCTTCCCAAGAATGGATATTCAGGGCTTTTCAGCTTGGGGTTCAGTTTTATTTTCCATCCAGAGTCGGAGTCATGGTTATTTTAAGCGGGGAGCGAAAAGACTCCTACGTGACCAAAACCAGTTTCGAGCATGAGTTTTTTTCGACCAGGATGAATGATCCTTTTTTGAAAGCCAAACTTTTGGAGCAGGCGGCTGTTTTTGCCTATAAGTTTGTTCAAGATCAATTTTTCTTTCAGCCTAAAGTACTGTTCAAACGTGTAATGGGACTTCCGCTAGACTGGATCTTAAAGTTATTGAATATTCATCCGACAGCTTTTCGCTTCCGAAAGGTATGGGGCAAGAAAGGAAGTCTGATAAAAAAAGTGAGAAAAGATACCGGGCTGGAATAGGGACTTTTTAAGAGAATGTCTGCATATTTCATAGGTGTAGTTGAAATCAAAAGTTACCCCCATGAAAGCCTCCTTAACAATCGGACTGCTCATTCTCTCCAATACCTTCATGACCTTGGCTTGGTATGGGCACCTAAAATTTGCCGAATGGAAATGGTTCTCCAAACTTGGATTGGTTTCGGTCATATTGATCAGCTGGGGGATTGCCCTATTGGAATATTGCTTTCAGGTACCTGCGAACAAAATCGGCTTTTCTGGCAATGGGGGGCCCTTTTCACTCGTGCAACTGAAAGTGCTGCAAGAAGTGATTACCTTGGTTGTATTCTTGGTTTTCACGCTCATTGCTTTTAAAAATGAGACCCTTAGACTAAACCACTTGATTGGAGGTGTCTTTTTGGTCTTAGCCGTTTATTTTATTTTCAAGAAATAGAATCTCCATGGTGCGACTTTACCAACTAGGTCTTCTATTATTTATAGGATGTTTTATCCTGGCCTGTGAGACAGAAAATCCTACTAATCCTCCCAATTTGATTTTGATCCTGACGGACGATCAGGGTTTTGGGGATCTAGCTTCCCATGGAAATCCCTGGGTCAAAACTCCTAATTTGGACCTCTTGGCTTCAGAATCAGCCCGATTTGATCGCTTCTATGTAAGTCCCCTCTGTGCTCCTACCCGAGCTAGCTTACTCACCGGGAGGTATCATTTGCGGACAGGGGTGGTCTCGGTTTCCAAGGGATTGGAGACAATGGAGGCCGATGAATACACCTTAGGGGAGCTTTTCCGGGACAATAGCTATCGCACAGGAATCTTTGGAAAATGGCACAATGGACAGCACTTTCCCAATCATCCTTTACAGCAGGGTTTTGAGGAGTTTACCGGATTTTCAGCCGGGCATTGGTCCAATTATTTTGATACTCATTTAGAAAAAAACGGGGAGGAAAAGAAGATTGAAGGGTATTTGCCGGACGTCTTGACGGAAGAGGCCATGAATTTTATTCGACAAAACCAAGATCAGCCTTTCTTCGCCTATCTGCCCCTGAATACCCCCCATAGTCCGCACCAGGTGCCGGACCGATTTTTCGATCCCTACAAGGCGGCAGGTCTGAGCGATGAACTGGCAGCCATTTATGGCATGGTGGAAAATATCGATTGGAATGTAGGCCGAATCATGAAACTATTAGCAGAACTGGAATTGGAAGAAAACACATTGGTTATTTTCCTTACTGATAATGGCCCCAATGGACAGCGATTCAATGCAGAAATGAAGGGAGTGAAGGGATCAGTTCATGAAGGGGGAGTGAGAGTTCCCAGTTTTTGGCGTTGGAAAGGAAAAATCCTCCCACAATTGATTTCCACAAAAGCTGCCCATATCGATGTAATGCCCACCTTGGTGGACCTTTTTGGGCTGGAGAGAAAGCAAGGAAAACCTTGGGATGGAGTTTCCCTTGTTCCTCTTTTTGAAGGGAAAATGCTGGAATCCCGACCGATATTTTCACATGTAGCCTTTTTGGATGGGGAATTGAAAGCCAGACCAGGAGCAGTGCGGCAGGATTCATTGCTATTGACTCTATTAGATGATGGCGTTTCTCTTTATGATCTGAAAAATGATCCTTCCCAAACCCGAGATATAGCGGAAACCCACCCTGAGTTGAAATCAGCGTTAGCGGAAAAGTATCAAACTTGGTGGGAGGAGGTAAGTGCTGGGATAAATTTGAAACGAAGGATTCCGCTGTCTTTCCAATCTCACCAGGCGGTTTTGCCGGCTTATGAAGCCAGGATGGAAGGTGATCTCCGGTTTTTTGAGGGGCATGGCTGGGCTCAGGATTGGGTGACGAATTGGAAAAAGGAGTCCGACTTACTCCAATGGGAGTTGGAGGTTTTGGAAGGTGGGCCATTTGAACTTTGGCTCGAGCAATCTAATCTTTCGGGTCAGATTGGCCATGAATGGGTTCTTTCTCAAGACTCAATTCAATTGACCCAAAAAGTAAAAACTAGCTTTGTGCCTGAGATTCTCCCAAGTCCAGACCGAATTCCCAGAAAAGAAGCCCCTGAGCAAACCTGGAATCTTCTAAAATTAGGAGAAATCAGGTTACCCGCCGGGCAAGTTTCTCTTACCTTGCAGGCCAAAGACATTTCACAAGAAGGAGCTGGTGATGTGATGAGCCTTCGCCTGATTCCGATCAAATAAGACCCTTTTCATGAGTACTTTTCCCGAAAAAGATTTAACCCTTGATCCCGAAAACTGGGATCAAATGAGGCAATTGGGCCATCAGATGATTGATGACCTCTTTGACTACTGGCAATCCCTCCGGGACCAGAAAATCTGGAAACCGATTCCTCTGGAGGTGAAGGAGTTTTTGAACCAGCCGATTCCTGAAAATGGTCAGGACCCAGCAGAGGTGTATGAAGACTTTAAGCAGTACATTTTCCCATACAACAAGGGGAATGTCCATCCCAGATTCTTTGCCTGGATTCAAGGTACGGGGACTCCATTGGGCGTATTGGCTGATTTGCTGGCTTCCGGAATGAATCCCAATTCGACCATCGGGGAGCATTCCGCGATGTATGTGGATCGCCAAGTAGTCAATTGGTGTAAGGAACTGATGAATTTTCCTCCAGAAGCTTCCGGAATTCTGGTCAGCGGAGGCTCCATGGCCAATATCACGGCATTGACGGTCGCACGTAATTCCTTTGGCGAAGAAAAAATCCGTCAGAGAGGGCTGAAAGCTGCCTCTGCGCAATTGGTGCTGTACTGTTCAGTCGAAACACATTCCTGTATTCAGAAAGCTGCGGAAATCATTGGCTTGGGGACGGATGCAGTGCGGAAAATCGGGGTGAATGAGCACTACGAGATGAAAGTCAACGAACTCGAGCAGCAAATCCAAAAAGATATTCAAGATGGGTTATTGCCCTTTGCTTTAGTCGGGACCTCAGGTACGGTCAATACCGGAGCGATTGATCCGATGGATGAATTGCTCGGAATTTCCAGAAAGTACGGCTTGTGGTTTCATGTGGATGGAGCGTATGGGGCTTTGGCCAAGTTGGATCCGAAATATGCGGGCCGATTGAAAGCCCTTGAATCCGCAGACTCGATTGCTTTTGACCTGCATAAATGGCTCTATGTGCCTTATGAGGTGGGTTGTACCTTGATCCGAGATGCCAAAAAGCACCGGGAGGCCTTTGCCATTATGCCGAATTATTTGCTCCAAGAATCCAGAGGACTTTCCGGAGGATTGGATTCGATCAATAATTATGGGTTTGAGTTGTCCCGGGGATTCAAAGCCCTTAAAATCTGGATGTCTCTCAAAGAACACGGTCGAACCAAGTATGCCCAAATGATTGCCCAGAATAACCGACAGGCTGAGTATCTGGGAAGGCTGGTAGCCCAAACACCGGAGCTGGAATTGACCGCGCCGGTATCCATGTCCATCACTTGTTTTAGAATGGTGTACCCAGGACTATCCGAGGAGCAACTCCGGGAATTGAACCGGGAGATTTTGCTTCGGCTACAGGAAGAAGGAATTGCCTCTCCTAGTTCGACGATTCTGAATGGGAAGTACACCCTACGAGTGGCCAATGTCAATCAAAGAACACAAATGGGTGACATGGACTTGTTGGTTCGAGAAATTCTTCGAATTGGTCGAGAAGTGCTGAGAACTACTTAACTTGAGTAGACGCAAACGCTAATTCCGATGAAACTCATCCTCTTTTTCCTTTCGGCAGGAATTCTATTTGCCTGCAAATCTCCTTCTTTGGAGTCTCCGGAAATTCAGGACAAATATTGGATAGCTTACAATACCTGGGAGCCGGACTCTTCGGCTGAGGATAATTGGGAGATCAGGATTTTGGATCCTGAAGACAGTGTACCCCGCTCAAAAAACCTCATCAATCATCCGGATGTAGCCTGGACTTATTTAGCCCATGAATCTAAAATCTACTTCATCAGCGATCGGGATACGGCTTATCGGCATTTTTTCCTTTATGAAATGAATCCGGATGGGTCTGGGGTAAAAAAGCTTTCTGATCTACGATTGGAGGACAGTTGGATGGATATAGATCCCAAAAGAAATGAGATGATTGTCTCGGCTAGGCCCTCCCAAGACATTCGATATCAACTTTTCTTGATCAATCTGGAAAACGGCACTTTCTCTCCTTTGGTCAATGATACCGTCTATCGCTTTTCCGATCCGGTTTTTTCTCCGGATGGAGATCAGATAGCTTTTGTCAAAAGTCCCAAAACGAAAGTGGAAGGAATTTTCCCGGAAGTTTATCTAATGAACAGGGATGGGAGTGATGAAAAGCAATTGACCCAATTTCCTGCCCAAGATCCTGCGGCTTCGAAATATGGATACAAAGCGGGAGCATTGCGTTGGCATCCTACAGAAAACTTTATTTCCTATGCTTCTTCCCGTGGTGATATGACGTTCATTTTTGGAGTGAGTCCTGACGGAACCCAGAATTGGCAAATCAGTCAAAGTGGAAAAAGAGAAGTGTACCACGATTGGAGTCCTGATGGAAAATGGCTCGTCTTCGAACAATACCAAGATACGGTTTCAAAGCAATATCACATCGTGTTGATGAATTGGGAAAATAAAGACATGAAAATTTTGACAGAAAATAAGGTAAAAACGCAGTTGGGACCTGTTTTTGTCAAAAAGAGATGAGAATTGGTGCGATTTTAGCAATTGCAAATTCACAGAATTTTTCTCCTTGGAATAGGAGACATCCAGTAAACCAACAATTTTATAACGCAAAAAATGATGAGATTCTTAAAAGTATTCTTCCTGTCCTTTTGTCTGGGAGCAGCCCTTGTGCTCAATGCCAATGCCCAGGAAATCGGTATCAGATTAGGCAACGTGAATGGAAATAACGTGGCAGTGGACGGAGTATTTGCCTTGGGCGAATTCAGCCGAATCCATGCCGATGTGAGTTTTGGCAATGGAGGAGTTGGAATTGATGCCTTGTGGAACCCTGTTTATGATGACATAGCCGATTCGGATTTCAAATGGTATGCGGGATTTGGACCTTCTTTATTTCTGGCAGATGATTTCAAGTTTGGAGCTGCCGGGGAAATCGGTGCTGAATATGCATTTTCAGAAGTTCCGATTACGATTGGCTTGGATTGGAGACCCTATTTTATTCTGGTCGAAGAAACCACCTTTGATGCTGGAGGATTTGGCTTGAATATTCGTTGGCGCTTAAAATGATCTGAATAACTTAGCGGGGAAATCCCCCGCTTTTTTTATGGAAGAATTTTTTAATCAAGTCGTGATCCTGGAAAAATTCCACGGGAAGGGAGGCTGGACCTATGCTCCAGTTCCAATGGATCGCTTGCCAGCTAAGAAGTATTTCGGCATGCTGGAAGTCAGCGGGAGTGTGGATGATTTTGCTTTCCGGAAAAAGCATTTGATGCCCATGGGCAACGGCACCGTTTTTTTGCCTGTCTCCAAAGAAATCCGAAAAAAAATCCATAAAGAAGCAGGTGATGAGGTCAGACTTATCCTGTACACTGAACGTATTCCTGACCAAGTACCCGGGGATCTGAAAGCCTGCCTTCAGGATGATCCGGGAAAGTGGGAAAGCTTTCAGAAATTATCCGAAGAGGAACAGAAATCCTGGATTGAAACCATCTATTCCTCTTCCGATGAAGACCACCAAGTCAGGCAAATCCTAAGGCTACTGAATTTTCTGACCTAAAATTCCACAATGATTCCCACCGTGGGGAGCACATTTCCGGCAGTATTTTCGATTAGTTTCAGTTGATATCGATTGGGATCATTGGGGTCCGTAAGGATATTCCCGGAACTGTCCCGTTCTGCCACAAGAATCGGGGCTTGTTGAGCCTGGAAATTGTAGAAGTTTTGGATGTCTACATACCAATTGAGATTCCACTTCGGAAAGAAATACTTTTTGTCCAGACGGAGGTCCAGTTGATGAAAGGCCGGGAGCCTTACCGCATTGATTTGGGTGTAATCCAGAATTCCGGAATTCCGTAAATCCCAATTGGACTTCAGAGATGATTCTTCCAAGTCGTAAGGAGTGTAGGGTGTACCTCCCAGGAATCTCCATCTTCCTCCAAGCTCCCAGTTTTTTCCAAACCGTTTGCCTGCAGTCAGGCTGACAATAAAGCGATTGTCCCAAGAGGATGGTAGAAAACCAGCGGTGTTGGGATTGGTAAATTCACTCCTGACCAAGGTGATCGCTGCTATTCCATAAAAATTATTGAAAAGGCGTTGTTGGGCCAGGAATTCCACGCCATAAGCCCGGCCGTCCGAATTGGAGGCTACAGGTTCATTGCCGATGACTCCAAAGTCCGCTCCCAGATTTGCCAATGAAATCCCATTTCGAATGGAAGAGGGATAGTTGGAGTATTTTTTATAAAAACCTTCTACGGTAAACCTTCTATATTTTTCCGGAACCAAGAACTCCAATCCTCCAATTACTTGAGCATTTCGGATAAATCGAACATCGTTGTTTTGATTGACTAATTCTCCCTCATTGGACCGATAGCCCAAAACTGTGTAGGCTGGTTTTTGATAGTAAATTCCTGCATTGGCCGTAGCAAAAAGGTTAGGCTTGAGTTGGTAAGAAAATGAAACCCGAGGGCTGATTTGGTTCAAGGGGTTTTGGGCGGTTTTTCCAAAATCTGCTCCATCGATTCGAATGCCTCCGGTAATCAAAATCCGATCACTTAGAAGGTTTTTGCTCCCAGAAATAAAGCCCCCAAATTGATTGAAATTTGAAGTGGACTCCACGTCAATTACCTGGCCTGTGGAAGAAAGCGTACTCCTGTCAAAGTTGTTGATGTAATATCTCGAGTAGGAGTAGTTGAGACCATATTTGAAGGTATATCCTTTTCCAAAGATGGAGTTTTCAGCCCTGAATTTGTTCTCAGATTCTTGGGATAAGTAGTCCGAAAGCAGATTGTTTGCCGAGCTTTCGTCGTTTCCGGCGTATTTGTATGCTCGATTGTTCAGCATATTCCGGCTCAGGATAAACGTCCAAAAGCCATTTTCCCGGAATCTTTTGAGCTTCAGTCCGGTAGCATAATTCCATTGATTTTGGACGGGCAATACATCTAAAAGGTAGAGTCTGCTTTCTAGTTCTTCCTCCGATTCCCCTTCCGGAATTTCCTCATTCAGGACAAATTTGTCGATCGCACCTACCCCAATAAATGTCAGTTCGGTTTTATCATTGATTTGGGTAGTGGTTTTTACCTGAAAGTCATTGAAGGTGGGTAAAAAGGGCAATTCCAACAATTTGAACAAACCCTGAAGATAGGATCGTCTGGCAGAAAGAATATAGGTGGTTTTTTCGCTGAGTGGGCCTTCATTGGATAAGGTCAATTCTGAAGCCCCCACGGTCAGCTGAGTAAACATTCGGTCTCTGCGCCCTTCTTTGAGATGAAAGTCGAAGAACGAACTCAGCGCGTCCATTCGGTTTGAGGGGAAGCCACCCGCGATGACTTCCACATTTTTGATCAGGTTTACGTTTAGAATTCCGACAGGTCCTCCGGAAGAGCCTTGCGTTGCAAAATGATTGATGACAGGTACCTCAATCTCATCCACAAAAAACTTGTTCTCATTCGGGGCTCCGCCACGGATGATGATATCATTTCTGAAACTGGCAGAGGATGCCACTCCGGGGAGGGATTGGATGACCCGGGAAATGTCCCGGTTTCCTCCTGGATATCGCTCGATTTCATTCGTGTTTAGCTTTCTTGCAGAAATCGGGGTTTCTTCAGACCGGGTGAATTCACTGCTTACCACAACTTCGTTCAGTTCGGATGCTTCCTCCGGCAATGCGAAATCCAGTTGGACGGGTCTTGCCTGAGAGATCTGGATCTCAAATTGTGTTTGGGTTTTATATCCTACAAAACTCGCTCGGATATTATAAAGTCCGGGAGGAATATTCTGGATTTCATAAAATCCATTTTCATCAGAAATTCCTCCGTATTCGGTGTTTAGAACCAGGACATTGGCAAAAGGAATTGGTTCATTGTTTACGGGGTTGAATATTTTCCCCCGGAGAATACCTTGTGCAAACAAGTGGGCTGGGAACAGAAAAAGCCCGAGAAATAGTACTCGAAAATTCATTAGGATAGTGTTGGTAAGCTAAAAATCAATTCCGGAGAGAAATGTTTCCCAATGCTGAAGTTTTTGCCAAAAGTCAAACAAGTCTTTTTTCTTTTTCCTTCCAAAGTCTCCACCAAGGCACACCGGGCGCATCATGGTGTTCGTAATGATATCCGAAAAAATAACAGGAAAGAAAGGCCCAAAGGTGGTTTTTATGCTGGGTTTGAGAGTGGTGCTGATTATCAATCTCTCCCCGATGGGGCAAGTAGGTACCAAAATAAAATAGCTGCAGGGTAGAAAGCACCGCAGGTGCCATCCAGAATAGTACTAAATTTTCGACCGGAAAAACGAGCTTCAGAAGATTGAACGTGATCGCCATGAGGAGAATTTGCCAGAGGGTAATGTATTGCCGGAGAAAGGAAAAATACCAAATCAGAAATCTCCCGGACGGGTGGTAATCTGGATCCTGATCGGTCGCGACATGGCGATGGTGCTCGTGATGCTTGGGAAACAGCTTCCAATAAAAATTATAAGAGAATAAAATAGCCGCGATCCAACCTGTGAAATGGTTGCTAGGCTTATGGGAGGAGACTACCCCATGCATGGCATCGTGAGCGGTAATGAATAGGCCGGTATATAGGTGCATTTGGACCAAAACTGCCAAATAGGTCAGCGGATTTGACCAGTTGATTTCCCAGGACAAAAGGAAAACCAAGGAGACAAACCAAATGAGTATGATGGTCCAAGCGATGATTAGACCTTTGGGATCTATTTTGCTGAACATAACAGTGAGAGGGACTTTACCTTTGGATCAAAAGGTAAGTAATTTTTCTTTGACCTGCTCCATGAGCCACATCGGCGTGGAAGTAGCGCCACAGATTCCGACCGATTCATTTTCTTCAAACCACAGCGTATTGATTTGATCGGGATTGGATACGAAATAGGTGTTCGGATTTTTTTCTTTGCAGACGTTGTAGAGGACTTTCCCATTCGAGGATTTGGTACCGGATACAAAGACTATTCTATCGTATTTGTCCGCAAAATCTCTGAGTTCCTTATCGCGATTGGACACTTGACGGCAAATGGTATCGTTGGTATTTACCGTAATCCCATTGTCCCGGAGGATTTCATTGATTTCGTAGAATTTATCCGTGCTTTTGGTCGTCTGGCTGTAAAGTGTCAGGTTTTTGGGTAAACTGGGAAGATCAAGTTCGGAAATGTCCTGAAAGACCACTGCTTGATTGTTGGTTTGACCTAAAAGACCTACTACTTCCGCATGGCCATGTTTGCCATAGATGTAGATCTTTTCTTCTTTGTCAAAGGAATTTTTGATCCGGTTTTGAAGTTTTAGGACGACGGGACAGGAGGCGTCGATCAGGGTTAAATTGTTTTTGATTGCCAATTCGTACGTCGAAGGTGGTTCTCCATGTGCGCGAATCAGAATTTTCTCATTTCTGAGACTGTATAATTCCTGATGGTCGATGATTTTCAAACCTTTATTGGTCAATCGATTTACCTCCTCATCATTGTGGACAATATCTCCAAGACAATAGAGGTAGCCTTGCTCCTCGAGTATTTCCTCAGCCATTTCGATGGCATAGACCACTCCAAAGCAAAATCCCGAATTAGAGTCAATATGTACCTGAAGGTTTTTCATCTTTTTATTAACTACTCAGATTGGCAATTGTTTTTGGACTTCGGATCTTTTCGAAGATACTGATATTCAGAAGAAACAGCGTCATGGAATACACAGTGTCTTCGATGGGCACAGTCCAGATCCGTATTCCCAGATTTTCGGAATTGTTGTAAATGACAACAGGCTCTTCGGTAAGGCCTCCTGTCAAGATCCCATTGCATAGGAACAAGGGAATCAAATGAACCAAATAGGCAAAAATGAACCGCCCTAGGTATCTATCCCCAAAGTAGAAGTAATGCCCTAACAGCACCAGTGCACCGAGAATAAAATTCACCGAGGTGTACCACTTGTCCAGATTTAGCAAACCCAGTCCAAAAAGGAAAGGAACCAATACATAGACAAAGGGCTTTGCAAAGGGCTTAAAATGATCTTTAGGGAAAAAATAAATCAGCACTTCATAAATGAAGACACAGGCAAAGGGAATGATCAGGAAGAACAGCCATTCTTCCAGAGGCAAATTTCCCAGATAAATGCCTAAGAGATATCTTGGATTGAATTCCCATACCCCCAGACTTGTAAACCAAATATCCCATACAATAAAAAAAGCACCGGTAAGCAATAGGGCTGGGAAAAGTGCTTTCCACTGACTGGAATAGTTGATTCTCCGCTCAAAGGATTGGGCTAAAGGGTAGGATAAGGCAAATAAGTCCACCGCCAAATACAGGAATTTTTCCATCAGAGCATTCCTAATTTATTCTCGAAATAGGTGCCTACCAAGAGGGAAAGCTTTTGACTGTTGGGAATTCTGATTCTTTTCTGGGTGATTGTCTCCGCCGGTAGGTTTTTGATTTTGTCGAAAAGTTTTTGGTAATAGAGATAGGCGACCCTTACCCCGAGTTTTGCCGAGGAAGGTAGCTGCTCGATGCCCTGCAAAGAATCATTAAAGTCTTGCTGAATATCTTCCTCAATCTGAGCCTTGATGTTTTGGTCAAAATGTTTGTAATCCACACCGGGAAAGTATACCCGGCCTCTTTCTTCATAATCACTTTTGATATCCCGGAGAAAATTAACCTTTTGAAAAGCAGAACCCAGTTTGCAGGCAGGACTTTTTAGCCTTTCAAAAAGCGCTTCATTTCCCTCACAAAAAACCTTCAGGCACATCAGGCCCACCACTTCTGCGGAGCCATAGATGTATTCCTTGTATTTTGAATCATCGTATTTTTTGGCATCCAAATCCATTTCCATGCTGAGTAAAAATGCCTCGATGTATTCCTTAGGAATCTTGTACTTATTGACGATCAGTTGGAATGCGTGAAGAACTGGATTTAAAGAAATCTTCGATTCAATAGCCTTATAGGTATCTTCTTTGAATTGATCCAGCAGTTGTGATTTATCGTGCTGATGAAAAGTATCCACAATTTCATCGGCGTACCTGACAAATCCATAAATACCATAGATCGGCAAGTGGAATTTTTTGTCGAGCGTTTTGATCCCGATCGTGAAACTGGTGCTGTACCTTTGGGTGATCAGCTTGCTGCACTCCAAGGTGGTCAGATCGTATAGCTCAAGGGCATCCATTTTTCAATTTACGGTTTAGTTTTACAAATTGTAATCTTTTTTAACTTCTGAAGCCACTACTTGCCCTGAAATCAAGGAAGGCGGCACACCCGGTCCCGGCACTGTCAGTTGCCCTGTATAGTACAAATTTGCGACCTTTTTGTTTTTAAGTGCCGGCTTGAGAATTGCTGTTTGCGTCAGGGTGTTTGCCAGACCATAAGCATTTCCCTTGAAAGCATGGTAGTCTGATTTGAAGTCCGAATGGGCATAGCTCCTTTTGAAAATCACATGGGACCGAATCTCCTGGCCAGAAATTTTCTCCAAGCGATCCATGATCAAATCGTAATATTTTTCTCTCATTTCGGCTCCATCTTCCAAATCGGGGGCTAAAGGAATCAGCAAAAACAAGTTTTCATGACCCTCAGGTGCGACGGTGGAATCTGTAATAGAAGGTACGGAGGCGTAGAAAAGTGGTTTTTCGGGCCATCTTGGATTTTTGTAGATCGCATCTGCATGAGGACCCAAAGGTTCGTCAAAAAACAGATTGTGATGTCTGAGATTTTTGAGTCGTTTGTTAATCCCCAAATAGAAAAGCAAGGAGGATGGAGCCATGATCCGTTTGTCCCAATAGCTTTCCGAATAATTGCTGTATTTGGGATTGACCAGGTGCTTATCCACATGATGGTAGTCAGCACCCGCCACGATGATGTCGGCTTCAATTTTTTCTCCGGAAAGTAACCTGATTCGTCTGGCGATTCCGTTTTCGATTTCGATTTCCTCTACTTCCGAATTGTAGTGAATCGTGACCCCTTTCTCTTCCGCAAGACTGACCATTGCTCTGATGATCTCATGCATTCCTTTTTTGGGATACCATGTTCCCAAGGCAATGTCTGCATAATTCATCAGACTGTAAAGGGCGGGGATATTTTCGGCCGTTTCGCCCAGGAAAAGCACCGGGAACTCCATCAGTCGAATGATTTTTTCATGGGAAAAAAACTTTCGGACGTGCTTAGCCATGGATTGGAAAATATCCATTCGGAGCATATCCGCCAATAAGCCCGGAGAGGTAAATTCAAAGATGGAGCGGCTTGGTTTCTGGACCAAATCGTGAATTCCCACCTCGTATTTGTATTTGGCCTGAGCCAAAAAAACATCCAGTTGCTGACCCGCACCGGGTTCTAGTTGGTCTAGCATGGCCTTGAATTCACCCAAATCAGCGGGGATGTCAAGAATATCATTTTCCCCATAAATGACCGCATAGGAGGGATCCAGCCGGATGAGCTCGTAGTAATCGCTGGGTTTTTTACCGAAATGCGCAAAGTAATTTTCGAATACGTCTGGCATCCAATACCAGCTTGGCCCCATATCAAAAACGAACCCCTGGTGATCGAACTTCCTCGCTCTACCACCAGGGGATGCATTCTTTTCTAATAGGGTGACCGAACAACTCGAATCTTGAGCCAAATGGGTGGCTGCGGAAAGTCCTGCGAATCCAGAACCGATCACTACCACTTTTTTCTTGGACATGGAATTAATTTTTATGCTGATACACCATCAAATCTTCCTTAAGAAGCTTACGGGCAATGTGAATTCTGTTTTTTACAGTCCCAATCGGGATCTGAAGCTTATCAGCAATTTCATGGTATTTGAAGCCTCTGAAATGCATCATAAAAGGAGTTTTGTAGACATCGTCCAGCTTTTCAATGGCAGTGTTCACATCGTCCATGGTGAAATTACCAAAAACTCCATTTTCTATCTGCACACTGCTCGAATTTAGATAATGGAGATTATCCGTCGTATCTACGAAGGTTCCTCTTCTCACCATTTTTTGGTAATTGGTGATAAAGGTATTTTTCATAATGGTATAAAGCCATGCCTTTAGATTAGTGCCTTCCGTAAATTTATCCTTGTTGGTAAAGGCTTTTACCAAAGTATCTTGAAGCAAATCATTTGCGTCGTCCATATCCCTGGTCAGCTTCAAGGCAAATGGCTTCAAGGAGCTTGATAGCTTGTCGAGGGAGTAGCTAAATTCTAGAGTTGTCATAGCTTTTTGGTTTTGTTTAATCAAAAATAATAAAGATTAAACAAAATCAAATGGTTTGTTGAATTTATTTTTGAAAAAGCTCAACAAAAAGTTATGAATGGACTCAAATATCCATTCAATGGAAGAATATGGAGAAGATCGGATTAAAGGTGAGTTTTTCGTTTGTTTAACGAAATGAGCAAAAGAATAAACTATTTTTCTTGAGGGACCTCGTGAATTTCCTCTAAAAAGTCCTTGATGTCCCGGATATACATCATTTGGCGGACATTGGTAGGGAAAGAAAAGTCTTGGCCAATCACTTGCATCCCCGATACCAATATTTGGCTTGCGGGGAATTTATCTGAAAGTGAACGAACGTATTCGGGAACATTTTCAGAAGAAGGGGAATTGGTGATTACCGTCAGGAGATAGTCAGGCCTGTGGATGTTGTAGACGGATTCTAGATCAGACTGCGGGGTGCTTTGACCCAAATAAATCACTTTGTGACCTTTTGCTTTGATCAGGTAATTGGCAAAAAGAATCGAGATCTCATGCAATTCACCCTCCGGAAGGAATAGCAAAAATTTCTTCCCGGTATTATTCCCCACTTGTCCGTCAATGGCGACGATTAATTTTTGGCGGACAAGATTGGAAATGAAATGCTCCTGGGCAGGATTGATTGCCCCCGTTTGCCAAAGTACTCCGATCTTGGTCATGAAGGGATAAATAATATTGAGCATAGTCTGCTCAAATCCCAACTTGATGATATTGGTCGTCAGAATTTTCTCAAAACGATCCTCATCCAATTCAATCATACTAATGGTGAGTGTATGGATTTGGTCGTCATGGGTAAGGCTTTTATCCGAGAGTTTGAGTACTTCCTCACGGATTTCCTCCAAAGTCATGGAAGCTATTTTGCTAATTTTGAAACCGTTGTCGTTCAGTAGGGCAACGTTCAAGATCAACTTGAGGTCCAAATCGTCATAATAGCGGATATTCGTATCCGTTCTTTTTGGCGAAAGAAGATCGTATCGCTGTTCCCAAATTCTCAGCGTATGGGCTTTGATGCCGGATAGTTGCTCTAGATCTTTGATGGAATACGTGCTCACTTTTCGTCTTCTTTAAGGAACTTTTTAGGAAACAAAAAAAGGCCAAAGGAAATTGCGTCGTCTTTTTTATTGGTTTTGTGGTGCGCTTGGTGTGCTCTGAAAACAGCTTTTAAGAATTGGCTCTTGGGTCTTTCAAACCATTTTAGCCTGCGATGCACCAATACATCGTGCAAGAAGAAGTAAAGCATTCCGTAAATGCTTATCCCAATCCCTATCCAAAACCTAAAGTCTAGATTCTCAGCACCCACCAGAATCAAAACCACGGCTATTCCACCAAACAAAAGGGAAAACAAATCATTCAGTTCAAAGAATGATTTGGACGGCTGATGGTGGGTCTTGTGGATCATCCACAGGGGGCCATGCATCAAATACTTGTGAATAAACCATCCGGAAAGTTCCATCAGGGCAAACCCAAGTACCGAAAATCCTATTGCCTTTATCATTATTCCAAGAACCAATTCGAGTTGATTTTGTTGTAGAAATTTTTTCTCAATCAAGGAATTTTCAAATTCCGAGTGTAAAATTCAAAAGAGTGAAGAAGATTATCCAGGTCAGCAACAGAAATATTGCAATTGGATTTTCTTTTTCAAAATTGGCTTTTCTCCAGATAAGATGGATGATAAACGATACTCCAAACCAAGCTACATAATTTTCCACTGGGATTTGCTCCCATTTCCATGCCCAGAATTCTAAATTCACTGCGACTGGTTCCAGGATGTAATCCAATGCAGTCATCGCCGAGGCTCCCAAAAAAGCCGCATAGTAATCGTTTGGAACCCGGTGAAAGACCGATCCAGTCAAATAGGCAAGTATAAACCAGTTGACCCCAATGACAATGGGGACCTCCCAAAGTTTGGGGCCAAGTACCTCTCCGTACACATAGTCACCAAACAAATAGCCGGTGTGAATGCCTACCAATTCCGCCCCAAATCCTATCCAGAATGCGGCTGCTGCAAAAATCGGAAAAGCATCATTCCAGCCCCGATGGTAAAAAAGCACCAAAATTAAAGTAGTCAGGAGCTGGACGGGGGTAAGCATTTGGAAATATTCCCGAGTCTCAGGTAAACTGAGACCTACCAGGCCCACCCCATGAAGGAGAAGGATGATGACTTTCCCAAGGGTGACTCTCATTGATTTTGATTCTCCTCTGGAGGGGACTACTTGATGCATATTTCAAATTAGTAGGGAAGATTCTTTCTGGGATTCCTAACTTTGCCCGTGAGATTCTTGTTGGCAAAAAAAGTAAATAAAACCCAATTCACTGATTATGATCCTGTATAATATCACCATCAACGTCACTCCGGAGATTGAGGAAGACTTTATTTCTTGGATGAAAACCGTTCATATCCCAGAGGTTTTGGCCACCGGAATTTTTCAAGATCATAAGTTTTTCAGGCTTTTGCATGAATCCGAGGATGGTTCGACCAACTATTGCATTCAATACTTTACCGAAAGCATTGACAAAATGATGGAGTATGAAAAACAGCATGCCGCACTTCTTCGAGCCAAAACTCAAGAAAGGTATAAAGACAAAGCGGTTGCTTTCCGTACACTGTTAGAGACGATCTGATGTCCAAGGCCCTCAAATTAATTGTAAGTTTAGCTTTACCCCAAGCAGCAGGTGGTCTGGGAGCCTTCTTTACCTTTTCATCCGTTCGGGACTGGTACCTGACCCTCAACCGACCCAGTTGGAATCCTCCCAATTGGATTTTTGGCCCCGTATGGACTGTGCTCTACGTATTGATGGGAATAGCCTGCTATTTGATTTGGAAAAGTGCCCATCCTCAGAAAAAGCAGCTGTTGACCCTCTATTTTGTTCAGTTGGGCTTGAATGCCCTGTGGTCCCCTGCATTTTTTGGTGCTGAAAGTCCGATTTTGGGCTTATTGGTAATTATTCCTCTCTGGGCAATGATCGTGATTTGTATCATTCAGTTCAAAAAAGTGAGTGCCTGGGCTTCAGGATTAATGGTTCCCTATTTGCTTTGGGTGTCTTTTGCGACAGCATTGAATTTTGCCATTTGGCAATTGAATTAAAAAAGGCCGACTAAATTCCAGTCGGCCTTCTTATCATCCTGATTTTATTTACTGTACAACAGTTGTTGTCACCTTAGGCGCTTCCTTTGTCCAAGGACTCACATCCAGCTTTCGGGGAGTGGGAAGGATTTCATCCAAGGTATTTCCATCATACACCCGTCCGTCTTTCACGACATGGGTGATGGTGTTGGTATTTCTCAGGTTTTCCAAAGGATTTTGATCCATGATTACCAGGTCAGCCAATTTCCCAGCTTCGATGCTTCCCAGCTCTTTGTCCAATCCAAGTGCTTCGGCACCGATAATTGTAGCCACTCGAAGCGCATCGAGATTGCTCATGCCTCCGCTGGCAACAGACCACAATTCCCAGTGGTATCCCAGTCCTTGGAGCTGTCCATGTGAGCCGATTCCTGCCAATCCCCCTTGTTTGATCACAGAATTAACTCCTTGAGCATGTTTTTCAAACACGTGATCTTCCGGAGTAAACCATCCTCCCAAGCCACCGACTCGTCTTCTGGCTTTTTCATTCAGTTCATTGTAAGGGGTGAATCGGTTAAGTTTTGGATCGTGAAGTGGACTTTCAGTCGTGTAGTAGAAATTTTCTGCCCATGGCCCGCCATATGCCACCAGTAATGTCGGCGTGTAAGCCATTTTGCTTTCTGCAATGGTCTTCGTCACATCGCTATACAAAGGGAAAATCGGAATAGAATGCTCATGGCCTGGATACCCGTCAAATAGTTGGGTCATGTTAAGTTTATAGTCCAATCCGCCTTCTGTGGTCGGCATCAGCTTTTGTTCTTTGGCAGCCATGATGACCCACTGCCGGTGTTGTCTATTGCCGACGAGGTACATTTTAATGTACTGCGTATTGAAATACTTGCTGTATTGTTTTAGGATGTTTTTGGTCTGATCCAGTGATTTTAGATTATACATCCAATACCCCACGCCTGGTCCGGTGGAATAGACTCTTGGTCCAGGAACCATCCCTGCTTCTACCATGTCACCATAAGTCAAGACGTCAGTAGTAGCGGTTTGAGGGTCTCTGGTGGTGGTGACACCATAAGCCAGATTAGCCGCATAGATCCATACCGAGTTTTTGTGCAAGCCCCAGGTCGGCCACATGTGAGAGTGGGTATCGATAAATCCAGGAGTAATCGTCTTCCCGGAGACGTCGACTACTTTTGCGGTTCCAGCATCCAAAGTTCCTGTTTTTCCGACAGCTTTAATCCGGTTGTTCTCAATCAGAATGTCGCCGTTTTCGATCACCTCGCTGCCATTCATTGTGACAATTCGGGCATTTTTCAAAAGAATACTTCCAGTCGGAGTGGCTTTCGCAAAATAGACTTTAACCTGATTTTCACTTGGGGTATAGGTTTCTTTTTCTTTCAGTTTTGCTTTGTAAAGGCTATCAGCCTTGAATTTTTCCTTATCTGCTTTGAATAAGGAATCAATTCGTTTTTTCTCTGCTTTGGCAAGAGAGTCCGCTAATTTCAGGGCATCTTCTCCCTTTGCTTTCAAGGCAGCCACACTATCTGCGTCGGCTAATGTCTTGGCTTTCTTAGCAGATTTCACAGAATCCTCTATGAATTCGGCGCGATCCAAATCGTACACCCAATGGCCATTTCCAAGGGACCAGTGTACTTTTTTCCCGTTGGATTCCCATGCCGGCCATTCTCCGCCGATCTCGGTCAATTGTCGGGAAGGGAAAGTACTGGAGCTAGGCTCTGCCACATTGATGCTTGGGGTTTTTCCTGCAGTCGGGATAGTAATGACATAAACATTGTTATTGACCTGGGCCAAGGCCTGATTTCCAACCGGAGCCATTAAAATGGTACTGGCACTGGCAGGCCGCATTTGCGGTTCACGGGAGTTTGCCCCTTCGGGAAGCATGCAGTAATTCACTGCATCGGCATTGGAGACTGGTCTTCCCATCACATACCGAACGTCCGAGACTACGTGTTCATGTCCGGAATGATCCTCTCCTTCCCCTACAACGGACCCAAATGGAGTAATTCCGGTGATTTTGGCAATTTCTTTCGGATCGGTACCATCCCATTTCACGCTCAACAATGTTCCCCCGGGGCTGTTTAGGAAAATTCTGCTGGTATCTTGGGTGAAATGCGCATTTCCATAGTTTCCTGCGTTGAGTACTTTTCTGGAAGTTCCACCATTGGCTGGCATCCAGATCAATTCGGCTTCTGATCCGTTGACTCCCGGGCCTTCTGCTTCAAACATGACCCGATTTGGGGCCTTGAAAACCACAATTCTATTCATGGGACCCCAAACAGGACCGGAATACAAGGCTGACTCTGTGGAAATTTTGGTGACAGCTCCGTTGCCGCTAACATTGGCTTTATAAATGCTTCCTCCATTTTTCTCTTCCCAAGTCACAAAGACCAGCTGAGTACCGTCAGGACTCCAGGAAGGCATTGCTTCGGTAAATTCATTTTTGGTAACCCGCTTCGGAGAACCATTGGGATAGTCCATGACATAAAGCCTATTTAAGGCAGAGAAGGCCAGCTTTTTGCCATCGGGAGAGGGTACAGCATCCCGAATTTGGGAAGCGGCTTTGTGTGTGGTATCCTTGATCTCATAATTGAAGTATAATCGGGGACCCATCGCTAATTTTACATCTGCCTCAAAAGGGATTTCTGTGGCAGCACTCCCATCTACAGGGAGTTTCCATAGTTTTCCTCCATAGGAAGCGATCAAAAACTTACTGTCAGGGGTAAAGGCCATGGCCGGCAAAACGCCCTGAGGGGCAATTGACTCTTGCTCGTCTCTTTGGACAGGATAGGCAAGCCATTTTTCGTCACCTGTTTTTAGGTTTCTGATGACCAAACCGGTTTTGTCGTGCCATCTTGACCCATAGACCATCCAGTTTCCATCCTTGCTCAGGGTAGGAGTGAAGGCAGATCCATATCTAGAAGTGAGGTTGGTGATTTCTCCTTTGTCAAAATCATAACTTCCCACCTGATACTGAGGAAGCATGGCGTTGTAATTCCATGCACCGGAACGGTAAGAGAAATAGACGCTCTTTCCGTCAGGGCTGACAAAGGGATCGATGGTCTTCATGGCGGCCGGATTTTCATTCAGCTGAATCCCTCCTCCGCCATCTTTATGATACATCCAAAGCTTGGTGATTCTGCGGCCTTTGGCAACCACTATATATTCCCCGTCCGGAGTCCAAAAAGCACCTGGAACATCACCGTTTTTATCTTTGGTGACTTGTACGGTGTCTTTTTTCTCCATATCGATATACCAGAGGTTGTCATTTCCGGCCCGATCAGAGGTAAAAAGGATTTTTTTTCCATCCGGAGAATATCTCGGGTGGGTTTCGTAGGCAATACCGGTGGTTAGTGGGGTTGCCTTTCCTCCTTCCATGGGGAGGGTATAAATGTCACCCATCAGATCGAACGCGATGGTTTTGCCGTCTGGGCTGACATCCACACTCATCCAAGTACCTTCGGAGGCAGTGAATTTCACTTCTCTTTCGGGTTTAAGAGGTAGGTCCTTGAATTTGGGATAATTCAGAGAGTCTTTTTTGACACTGTCTTGAACTACCTCTGATTTTGAAAAAGGCAGGAGGGTCGGATTGGATTTTGGCACTAATGCAGCCATACTGACCGATACTCCCAAAGCCACCAATAAGGCTGGTTGGGTTAGTTTTCTCATATTCATTTGGGTTTGGGGTGTTGAATCTAACATTTTGAACTGTGATTCAAAAAGATCCACCCACTCCGCTGAAAAATAGGTCGTTATCGGACAAAACGGACAGCAGCGTTGCCTTTACTTTTCCGAAAAATTCGGGATTTACGGGTCCAAGATCTGGAGTGGAGGAGGGGTCAAGATAGGACCTCCATCACCTTGACAGGCTGGGCCTTGTTTTTAAAAGTCATTTCCCCCACCAAATTCGTCTTGAATTCTGGGGAAAGTGTCATTGCGCACTTTTCCATTATCAGGATTTGATTTGCTGTCGCGGCATTTTGCAATCTTGAGGCAACATTTACGGTATCCCCCACCACGGTATAATCCAGGCGTTTCAAGGATTTGGAGCCGATATTTCCAGAAATCATTTCCCCGGAATTAATGCCTATGGATACCTGAGGCTTGAAATGGGATTTTTCGGAATATTCAGGAATGGCGGCCATCTTATCCCGAATGGCCATGCATGCTCTAGTAGTTCTTTCCAAATGGTGAGGGCCTTGGAATACTGCCATGACTGCATCCCCGATAAATTTGTCCACGCTTCCTTTTTCCTCGATGATTTCTTTGACCATCAAATCGAAATATTCATTCAGAAGTCCGACTACCGTGTTGGGATCCTCGTTTTCGGAGATTCTGGTAAAGCCGACCAAATCAATGAAGGCTACCGTGGCTTCAATGGTTTCGTTCTCCATCAACGCAGTTTCGATTTCTTTTCCACCCATAAAGTTCAGCACAGTCTCATCCACATACATCCGGAGAATGTTGTTTTCCCGCATGGCCTGAAGGGTGGATTTGAGCTGATGGATATATCCAAGCGTCTTTTCCATGGTAATCTCCAAATCCTGAAAATCCACCGGTTTGGTGACGAAGTCAAAAGCCCCCAAATTCATCGCTTTTCGGATATTTTCCATATCTCCGTAGGCAGAGATGATGATGGTTTTGAGTAGGGGATTTTTCTCTTTGGTATTGGAGAGCAGGGTAAGGCCATCCATCACCGGCATGTTGATATCGCTGAGGACCATGTCCACGTCAGGATGGTCTTTCAAAAGATCCAAGGCCTGCTGCCCGTTGAGAGCAAACAACATTTCATATTCTCCGGATCGGATTTTTTGTCTGTATTTCTGTCTGAACAGGATTTCCAAATCTTCCTCATCATCCACTACCAGAATCTTTGCCATAAAATCAGTTTAATTTTTTGGTAAGCAATTCAGCAATTTCATGTTTTAAGGAGTCAAAGTCTACGGGTTTGGTAAAAAATCCTTTGGCTCCGGATTTTATAGCCTTCGTGTAGTTTTCTTTGTCTCCATAGGCTGAAATCATACTGACTTCGATCTTTGGAAATTTTGCCTTGATGTTTTCTAAAAGTTCCAAGCCACTCATTCCGGGCATGTTGATATCTGAAAAAACATAAACTACATCCGGAGAGCCGGAATCTCCCAATTTCTTAAGGGCTTCCTCCCCCGAAAATGCAAATTCCACTTCCAGTTGTTTACTTTTGATTTCTTTGCGGAACTTTTGGACAAAGAGGATTTCAACATCCTGTTCGTCGTCTACAATCATGATTTTCATAGGTTAAAAATTTATGAGGTACTGATTGGTAATAAAATCTTGAACTTGGTAAACTCTCCCACTTTGGATTGGATTTCCAGAGTTCCTCCATGAGATTTGACAATATCATGAGTGATGCTTAGCCCTAGTCCTGTGCCGTCTGTTCCCTTTTTGGTGGTGAAAAATGGCAATAGAAGTTTATCTTTTATTTCATCTGGGACACCTGGGCCGTTATCCTCAATTTCCAATAAAATGCTATCATCCAGTCTCTTGGTCCTGATCTCTAATTTAGCTTTATAATCTGAACTTACCGCATTTATTTTGTCGCGCATGGCATCAAAAGCGTTTTTGGTCAAATTTAGGATGACCCGACTGAAGTCCTCCGCGTTTAATTTAATGGGGTTTAGGCCTTCCTCCAAATCCAGCGAAATCTCCACATTTATCGGATTGGGATTGGCTCTCATACCATGGAAAGCGAGGTTGGTGTATTCCTTGATCAAGTCATTCAAATCTGTTTCTTTGATTTCTCCCTTTTCCCCCCGGGAATGCATCAGCATGGATTTGACGATATTGTCCGCCCGATGTCCATGGTGTCGGATTTTTTTCAGGTTTGATTGGACATCATCCAGGAGGTCCTGAAGGTTTTCTTTATCCATTTGACCGTTTTCTTTTCTTATTTCTTCCTGGATTTCTTTTAGAAAATCCTCGCTCAATTCCGCGAAATTGTTGATAAAATTCAGGGGGTTTTTGATTTCATGGGCAATCCCGGCGGTGAGTTGTCCCAGGGAGGCCAGCTTTTCCTGCTGGACCAATTGCTCCTGGGTGGATTTGAGATGGTGGAGGGCATTTTCTAGTTCTTCCTTCTGGTTCTGGATTTCTGAGGTCCTGGCTTGGACCATTCTCTCCAGTTCCTCTTTTCTTTCCCGCGCCATGAAAAGTTGCCTTTCTTTTTCCTTGGAGATCATTCGCTCGATTTGGATGGCCTTCATCTCCTTTCGGTGATTGAGCCACATGGTCACCGCCCAAATTATTGCAAAGAACCCGGCGGCCGCGATATAGTTGTCCAAGATTTCGTAATAGCTGGGCAAAAGGGTTTCGACCAAAAAGGCAATTACCCGTACCACCAAAATCGGTAAAGGTGTTATGGCCAGATTTTTCTGTTCTTCCAATTCTGGAGAATGCAGAATGAGTAAGATAATCCCTCCCACCAAGGCAAGGGATAATATTTCAAATAGAATCGCGGGTGGAACTCGTGCGATGGAAAGTATTACCAAGACCGCAGAAGCGATCATTCCAAATTTGAAGTACCGCTTCAGCTCTGGGGAAAAATTTTCTCCCCCAAAAAATTTTTTTAGATAAAAGAGCAAGAAAAACGAAATGATATTGACCAGAATCATAGGATATAAGCGTTTCGGTTGGGGTTTATTCTCTAGATCAAATCAGAACGGGCTATTTGGACAGGATATCTGCGATTTCTTTGCGCAAGGCGTCAAAGTCTACGGGCTTGGTGAAGAATCCACTTGCTCCTGATTCCATGGCTTTGTTGTAATTTTCCGAATCTCCATAGGCCGATATCATGCTGATTTTTATTTGTGGAAATCTCTCTTTGGCAATGGCCAGCATTTCCAACCCACTCATTCCGGGCATATTGATGTCCGAAAACACATACATGACTTTAGGGGGATTTTCACTTCCCAAAATAGTCAAGGCCTCCTGGCCTGAAAAAGCAAAAACAAGCTCTAAGCCTTGATTTCGGATTTCTTTCCGGAACTTCTGCTTGAAAAGGTCTTCTATATCCCGCTCGTCATCTACAATTAAAATTTTCATAGTTCTAGAGTTTGAAAGTTAAGTTTTAGGAATTTTGATGCTGAATTTGGTCCATTGTCCGACTTCGGTGGTGATATCCAAGCTTCCATTGTGCGCTTTGATGATATCGTGGGTAATACTCAGGCC
>JAJLJS010000049.1:0-3858 GCA_033844545.1 Cyclobacteriaceae bacterium
TTGCGGAGACAAAATAATCTTCTGTAAAACATGGGGATTATTCCTCCGACGTTGAAAATTCCGCTAATTTTACCCTTCCAAATGTAACTGACTATGATTTACAATTCCATCATCGAAACCATCGGAAATACCCCGATGATCCGTCTCAACAAGCTCGCCAAAGGCATCAAAGGAGAGGTTCTGGTAAAAGTAGAATACTTCAACCCGGGCAATTCCATGAAAGACCGGATGGCCATCAAGATGGTGGAAGATGCCGAAAAAGCCGGAATCCTGAAGCCAGGTGGGACCATCATTGAGGGTACCTCCGGAAATACCGGAATGGGTTTGGCCTTGGCAGCAGTGGCGAAAGGCTACAAGTGTATTTTTACCATGGCGGACAAGCAGTCCAAGGAGAAAATCGATATTCTAAAGGCGGTTGGAGCTGAAGTGGTGGTATGTCCTACCAATGTGACTCCGGATGATCCAAGATCCTACTATTCCGTGGCGAAAAAGCTGAATCAGGATATTCCGAATTCATTTTACCCTAATCAATACGACAACCTTTCGAATGCCGCTGCGCACTACGAAACTACCGGCCCTGAAATTTGGAAGGATACCGAAGGGAAAATCACCCACTTTGCAGCCGGTGTGGGAACGGGTGGATCCATGTGCGGAACCGCAAAATTCCTAAAGGAACAAAA
This sequence comes from Cyclobacteriaceae bacterium, assembly GCA_033844545.1. Classification (GTDB taxonomy): domain Bacteria; phylum Bacteroidota; class Bacteroidia; order Cytophagales; family Cyclobacteriaceae; genus Algoriphagus. The sequence goes on from JAJLJS010000049.1 coordinate 681, forward strand.
TTCGAATGTGGTCACAGTAGGGATCGACACCTATGGTTCGGTATTCAAAAAATATAAGGAAACGGGCATTTTTGACGAAAAGGAGATTTATCCCTACCTCACCGAAGGAATTGGAGAGGATATTTTGCCGAAAAACGTGGACTTCAGTCTGATCGATCATTTCATCAAAGTGACAGACAAAGACGCAGCGGTCATGACCCGTAGATTGGCCAAAGAGGAGGGATTGTTTGTAGGCTGGTCCTGTGGATCTGCCGTGCATGGGGCATTGGAATATGCCAAAGACAATCTTAAAGAAGGGGATGTGATGGTGATTATTCTTCCGGACCATGGTACACGCTATCTAGGCAAGGTATACAATGATGAGTGGATGAGAAATCACGGATTTTTGGAGGACAAAACTTTCTCCACTGCAAGAGATATCATTGCCCAGCGAAATGGAAGCTACCATTTGCTTTCCGTGAAGAAGACTGATTCTGTGAAAGAGGCGATTGGACTGATGAACGGAAAAAGCATTTCCCAAATTCCTGTTTTGGATCAAGGAGAAGTGGTGGGAAGCCTGACAGACAATAAGCTTTTGTCCAAAATCATCGAAAATCCCCAGTTGAAAGATGTCGAAGTTTCCGAAGTAATGGAGCCATCCATGAAATTTGTGGCCTTGGATTCTACCCTGGATGTGCTTTCTTCCATGGTGGAAAAAGAGAAGGCGGTGTTGGTCAGAGATGTGATGGATAATATCCACATCATCACCAAGCACGATATTCTCGATGCGTTTACGAAATAAGAATTCATGATTTCAGATAGATTTGACCGTCTTTTGGAGACAGACTGGGATCTGGATATCAGGAGGGTCTTTGTCAAGGCCTGGGAACTTTTCAAGTCCCAGGCTTTGCTATTTGTAGCTTTTACACTGTTGATATTCAGCAGTGCTTTGATGTTTATCATTTATTTCCAGCCCTATACGATTCTTTTTTCAGCCTTTTTAGCCCCGCCACTCTACGCTGGGTTTTATTTGGTAGGGAATAAAATCAGCAGGGGAGAAGAAGTCATTTATCCGGACTTTTTTCTGGGTTTTCAATATTGGGTAGTCACGGTTGGGATTTCGCTAATTTCCCAGATTTTGATTGCCTTAGGGATTTTTGCTTTTGTGGTTCCAGGGCTTTACTTGTTGGTTGCCTACATGCTTGCCGTACCGATGGGGATATTTGCCGGGTTGGATTTGTGGTCCGCCATGGAGCTGAGTCGCAAGTTGGTGACCAAGTACTGGTGGAAATTCTTCGTCTTGTTGATCCTGCTTTTATTGTACAATGTGCTCGGGGCCTTTTTTTTCGGAATTGGGATTTTGATCACCTTCCCGATGACCTTTTTGGCAATTTATGTGGTTTTTGAGGAGTTGACTGCGGAGGTTTTGAGTGAGGAAGAACCCGCTGCGAAAGAAATTTGATCCGTAGTTTTTAATTTTTTAACGCCGAACCTGTAATAAGGTAGTTGTTTTCAAACTAATTTTAGTATATCGCAGAACAACTATTCTATTATTTAAAATGATGCAATATTCTTTAAGGAGGAAAGCCTCCCGGTTATTCCTTGCGATGATTTCTGTTTTTACATTTATTTCTTGTGGAGAAGATCCAATCCCGGAAGAGCCGAAGCCTGAGACAGTATCTTTTGAACGGTTGATGAATTTCAACTGGACAAGAGTGGATGTGGGAAAACTGGCAGTGATTGGGGACCGATTGTATTATTCCAATGTTCTTACGCCCGGTTATTTTAAAGGAGGGGAACAGCATCAGTTTTCGATGCGGGTATTTGACATGAGATTTGGGCATGCTTTTTCAGATGCTTTTACGATAGGGGTCAGCGATAACAGACGTTCACTCATCGTTCTTCCCAATTTTGGATATGCGGACAACTATGTGAGCTTTCTTAATTCTGGGAATATCCCATCTCTACCGTTAGATTATCTTCTTAACCCAGGCTGGTCTGAAAATCCCAATTTTGGACTCAACGGAAATTATCTGCTTTCCAGTTGGGAATCTGGAACCACATCCGGGACCATGGATCCGGTTTTTATCATGGAGTTAAATTTGGATTCCAATCCCGGCAGTCCTGAGAATCTTGTTTTGAATAGAAATCAGCCAGTTTCCAAAATCATTCCCTTGAACTTTGAGGTCGATGGCAGAAAGGTTTGGGAGCTGATTTCAGTTTTTCCTTTTGAAGAGGGATGGTTGGCGTCTTTGGATATAGCAGGTCTGCAAATTTCGGTACAAATCAGTAAAGACGGGAGGGTTCAGCCTCTCTTTGAAAAGTTGGAGAGGTTTGTTTTGTACGGTGTCGAAAAATTGCCTTCCGGTGAATTGTTTATCTCCAATGAAGAAGGCATGTTTTATTCTCCATCCGGTAGTCCTTTTGAATTGGTTCAATTTGCCAGGACAAATAGAGATTTTAGGTTTAAATTTATCGAGGACCGGTTGGTAGTTTGGGTTGGTGATGATCAACTTTTTGAAGTTGAGAATTATCGTACTCCTGCCGAGTTGAAACTGGTAGCTTTGGAAAATAAGGGACTGGAAGGTTTTCAAGTTAAGGATGTAGCCTTATTTGAAGGAAAAATGTACGTTTCCAGCAATGGCGGGTTAATGGTAAAAAATGAAGCGGATTTTTGGGTTGAAAAACTGGTGAAATCTGATCCTTCGGTGGGAATAGGCTGGGAAGTGCCCAATTAAAAAGTTTGAAAGTCTATTCGTGCGCGACCAACATCGCCTCCAATCTGTTTTTACCTTGATTGGTAAAGTCATTCACGGCTTTTTCGGAAGGGTTAGGCGGAAGAATTGGCTTGGAAAAGTAGATTTTTACTTTTCCCGGACTCAGGAGGATGGATCCTCGCTTCATGATTTGGTCCGCACCAATGACGGCCATGGGGAGGATGGGAATTCCCGTTTCAATGGAAAGCCGAAAGGCTCCTTTTTGGAAGGGAAGTAAAAGTTCGTCGCTGTCATTTCTGGTGCCTTCAGGGGCTACAACCACGGATTTCCCTTTTTCAAGTATACGGACCAGCTTTTCCAAACTTGCTCTACGGGATTCTGTGGAACTTCGGTCTACCCATACAGCTAATTTTCCCACTACCCAACCGAAAAAGGGGATCTTGGACAGTTCCTTTTTTCCCAAGGCTCGAAGTTCCTGTGGG
>JAJLJS010000050.1:0-7807 GCA_033844545.1 Cyclobacteriaceae bacterium
ACGAATTTGTAATTCGCCAGAAATATCTAAAACCTAAAAAATCAGCCAATTTAAAATTGGTTAGAATAATAGGGTGGAATTCCGAATTCCACCCAGTCCAAACCACGGTTTGACTACCCTTAGAGGGGAAACTTACCTAAAGTGTTTCGGCTTCATAAAATTCTAATTCTATAAATAATAGTACTCCGCCAGAAGGTTGTTTCTCCCAAGCTCCTAAAGGATCTCTTAAGATAGGGGTTTGCTTTCCGTATAATGTGTGTCTTAAATCAAGGAGAGCAAATCCATATTTATCGTTTTCAAGAGAGGAAAAATTTGAAAAATCCTTCGTTGAATAAATATTGCCCCTAATTCCAACTGAAAAAGTAAATTCCGAAACACCAGCTGGAATCTTTATGAAATTCTCAACTGTAAATACACTTTGTTCATAAAATTCACGATGATTTTCGTCAGAATCAAATACGTCCAAAAACTTATGGAATTTTTGAGTCTGAATACTCTTTCCATTGCTGGGCCTACAGGCCAAATGCGTTTGAAGATAAGCCTCAATACCAATCTCTGCTATATCAAGATTTCCTCTATCTAGATAAAACCATTGATTCTTTATATCTGGTAATAATGCATTTATCTTTGATTTCACAAAAATATTCCTGTCAAATGGAGTACTAAACTGAATAATATCACCAAAACTAGATGAACCACCAGTAGTAAAATAGGAAAGACTAGGAATTGAAGAGTTTCCTTTATATACAGTATTGAATAATTGACCCAATACCAAGGAAAAATTTAGCCAATTATCTTCTGATCTTGAGCTATTTGTAGATTGAAAAAATTCACTCTCTGAACCATCTAATTTACTTGCTTTTACTGAAGAGTCATGGAAATATTCATGTGGTGGATAAACTGAACGAGTTTCAAATATTCTTCCTACTCTTTCAGAACCTTCTACATTTTCACCCAATGTTTGAATGGTTTCTGGTGACACTATAAGTGTGGATGACTTTTTAAATTGGACATTATTTGAATTTCTTTTTCCTTTTTTGTCCTCACGATCATAATAAGATAAAATTGACTTTCTAATTTCTCTAATCTGAGTTGTTTTTAATTCAGGTTTCATAAAAATAAATTATTTAGTTTTACCTACTCTTTCTCAGGTTTTCAGCAATCCCTGTTGTTTTTTTCAATGACAACAAAAAGGTATCAATAGAAAATACATGTTGGGAAATTAAATTAACTAAATAACTGTTGAATATTATTAATAAATACTTCAAATGATTCCATTTTTCAAATGGATGTATTGATTCCTACTTATTAAACATCAGGTATAATAGATATTGCAAATTTTGCAAATAATTCAAAGTTGTGGGATTCTTTTTCTGAGGTTAGAATCAGCGGTTGACTAAGCAAAGTCCCCCGCCTAGGCCTAGCTTGACATTGGACTGAGCGGTGTTCGCAATTCCGCTCGACTATCCAATCAAATTTGTAATTTGTTAGATGTCCACAACGATATAAAAATGAATCAGGTGAAAATAGATTGGTATAAAAGGGGAAGCTTCACGCTTGTTTTTTTCCTTTTTCTTTTTGCAGGCATTTCTTGTTCTACCCCAAAAACGGCAGATAAAGAAGAGGAAATCCCTATATCCAGAGAAAAATACAAAGATCAGCTCTATGGATTTTGGCTAGGTCAGTGTATTGCCAACTGGACAGGTCTGATCACCGAAATGGATAAAATCGGAATTCCAATTGATGGAAAGGGCGAAGGATTTTATACCCGAGATAATTGGGGAAAAGCCGATCAACCCAACATTTGGGGTTCGAACAATCTCTCCTCAACGATTGACTTCCTATTTGCCGTTGAGGACAGTATCTGGGGAGCAGATGATGATACCGACATTGAATACATCTATCAGGAACTTTTGCTAAAACACCAAACCCTTTTCTTGAATCCGGAGCAGATTCGACAAGGATGGCTGGACCATATCCATGCCGAAGAGGAAAATTACCTGTGGGTTTCCAACCAAAAAGCTTTTGATCTGATGCGAGAGGGAATACTTCCTCCCCAAACTTCTGATCCAAGCCTCAATCCACATTTTGAGATGATTGATGCTCAGCTTACGACAGAAATTTTTGGACTTTATGCTCCCGGACGACCTGATATTGCCTTAGAAATGGCTCATCTTCCTATTCGAACCTCGGCAAGAGGCAATGCTGCATGGATCGCAGAATTTTATGTGATCCTGTATTCCCTTGCTGCAGTGGAAACGAACCATCCTTCTTTTAAGGAAAAAACACAATGGATGGCAGACCAGGCGGCCAAAAGACTGCCGGAAGATTCTTATTCCGCCAAAATGTATGCATTCGTAAAAAGCGAATATGAATCCGGCAAACCTTGGGAATCCACTCGAGATGCACTCCATGAGCGGTATCAGATTCAGCAAATGGACGGATACGATTGGTCAACCAAAGACAAGGCTTGTCATGGTTGCTTCGCGGCAGGAATCAATTTTGGGGCAAGCTTGATCTCACTTTTTTACGGGGAAGGAGACTTAAAAGAAACCATTAAAATTGGGGCGCTTTGTGGCTGGGACTCAGACAATCCTACTGCTACCTGGGGCGGAATGCTGGGATTTATGCTGGGAAAAGAAGGAGTTGAAAATGCATTTGGAAGAAAATTCTCAGACAAGTTTTGGATTCACCGAACCCGAAAAGGATTCCCAAACGAGGGAATTGACACTTTTGAAACTATGGCCGAAAAAGGAGCAACTATTCTCGATCGGGTCATGAAAGAAAAAATGAACGGAACTTTAGAAAATGGAATCTGGAAGGCGAGAAAAAAGGAAATAACAATTACTCCAGCATCAAATTGACAAAATATTTATCGGGATGAAAAAAAATAGTACTTCTCCTCATTTCTTGATTTCCGGTCTGGCTACCACACTTTATGGGCAATCGGCTAAAATAGTCACTCTCAACTAGGCGGAGCTTCCCCACCCTCCAAGCTGGCCTCTCGCTAAAATGCTTTTCTAAAGCTTTTTGACGCTCGATCCTGATCGACTATCCAAATGAATTTGAAATTCGCTTCCTATGAAAAATTTGAATTTTCCTGATTTGATTCTTTGGTTAGACCGGCCATGCCTACTGCATATAATTTTTGAAGTCACATAGGGACGAACCATCCCGTTGCCAGAGGTTTTAAGCTCTGGTTTTCTTGGATCACCGCCCAATTTGGCCAAAGCCCCATAGGGACGGGCGATATGCTATTCCAGCTCCTTAAAAAGATATTCTGGCAAAAAATCTATTTTGTGAGCCCCTGACTTTTCCACAGAAAACCAATATCTTACTCCTTTCAAACCCCAAAAACCTAACCCTATGAACAAACTGATCAAATCAGGCTTGATCGCCTTGACGCTGGTAATTTCCAGCCAAGTTTTCGCCCAAGACGGCACCATCTATCCTCTCGAAAATCCTGCTGAACCCAATGCCATCCTTCTGAATACAGGCGGGGTGGAAAATCAACCGGCCCCGGAAACCTGGTTTCGGCAGTGGGGCGACCCCATGGCGAGGAATATTTCCACGGCTACCTTGACTCCCTTCCTACCCGAACCCGGGAAAGCCAATGGAGCCGCGGTGATCGTAGCTCCAGGAGGTGGCTTTAGCTGGCTGTCTATGGGAAATGAAGGCTGGGAAGTGGCTGAAGCTTTGGCCAAGCAAGGCATCGCTGCATTTGTCCTGAAGTACCGATTAAATCCAACTCCGCCTGCACTCGAGGACTTTTCCGCTTGGATGAACCGTCCCCGTACCGCGCCGGCACCTACTGCAGCAACCGAATCCGGTACTCCAGCTCCTCGTCCTCCTCAGCGTGACCTTTCCAATCAACTGGAAGATGCAGAAGCTGCCTATGCCATGATCGTCAATCGGGCCCAGGAATGGGGAGTAGACATCAATCGAATCGGCATGATTGGTTTTTCTGCCGGGGCAGGATTGACCATGCATTCCACCTTGAATTCCAAAACCATGAAACTGGCCTTTATCGGTCCGATTTACGGAGGTATGGGCCCGGTGGAAGTCCCTGCAGATGCCCCACCGATGTTTAATGTGATTGCTACGGATGATTTCCTCTACAACGGACAATCCGGAATCATTGAGTCTTGGTACAAAGCAGGCAGACCGGTGGAGTTTCACCTCTACCAAAATGGCGGCCATGGCTTTGGACTTGGGAATCCCAATCGAACAAGTAACCGATGGTTTGATGCCTTTATCCATTGGCTGGACGTCAACCAGTTTTTGGTCAAAAAATAATTGAAAGCCCTGCCGAATTAAATCTTCGGCAGGGCTTTTTGATGCAAAAAGAGGCTGTCATTTTTCAATCTCCATTTTTCTCAAAAACCAGAAAATGCTGGATTTTCATAAACTGACCATTTTCCACCAGTTTGAATCCGTTGGCCGACAATTCTTTTTCAGCTTGCTTGACAGTCATCTTGTGTAGGGGTTTGATAGCGACTTCCGGATCCTCTCCCCGGTATTCGATCAGCAACAACTTTCCTCCTGATTTGAGGGATTTTCGAATGGAGGCCAACATTTCCACCGGAAATTCCAGTTCGTGGTACACATCCACCAGGATCGCCAAATCAATGGAATTTTCAGGAAGGTTGGGAGACTTCTCTGTTCCTTTCACCGGAATCACCTGGGTAAAGCCTAGCTCTTTGGATTTGGATTTCAGGTAATTGAGGGCTGCATCCTGGATTTCTACCGCATATACTTTCCCATTGGGAACCTTGGGAGCGATTTTGAAAGTGTAATAGCCAGACCCCGCCCCAATGTCCGCCACGACACTGGATTCAGTAAGGGGTAGATTTTTGATCGCCAAGGAAACGCTTTCCTCCTGTTCTCTGGATCGCCTTTCCAACCAGGACATCCCTTCAAATCCCATCACAAACGAAATCTCTCTTCCCATATACACTTTTCCAGTCCCATCGTAACTCGGTGATTTGAAAGTATAGGGAGAGGTCTCTGTTTTCTTTTGCCCCAAGGTTAGACCGGTCAGACTCAGAAGCAAAATTCCTAGCAGCAGTAGTTTTTTCATAGCCGATTTTTTTAAAAAACTTGTAGAGGCGGTAAGTGTTTCAGAATCGAATAAAGGTCCAGATACTGCTTCAAAGGAGAAAATCTCCAATTCTAAACCAATTTTTCTTCCTGCTTTGTCGAGGTAATTTGAGGATTCATCCCCCAAAACTGCTGAATTCATCTAGAATCCCTATCCACAGACTATTTTGTCTCAAAACCTATTTCCATGGTTTCAGTATATTTCATTAAGTAAAATGAAATTTTATTGCCTAAAAAATCAATCTTGCACAATTATCAACCATTCCTATTCCCACCTCTATGAAAAAACTAATGATTCTTCCAGTTGCCGCTTTGATAGGTTTGCTTTTCCTTCAGGCCAATCCAAAACCAGAAGCTGAAACCTTTGTCACCCTTCATGCAGAGGCTCCGGATCTTCCCAGTGACGTGAAGGCTATTGTCCAGCAAAAGTGTTACGGGTGTCACAATGCCGATTCCAAAAATGAAAAAGGAAAGGCAAAACTTGACTGGGATGCTCTAGAGGCTGCCAAAAAATCCAAGGCAATTGCCACCATGGGAAAAATCACCGAGGCTTTGGAAGAAGGATCCATGCCGCCTTCCCGATTCCTGGAATCCAATCCCGACAAAAAGCTTACAGCAGCTGAGGTGGAAACACTGATGGAATGGAGTACCGGCAAAAAGAAAAAATAACCATGAAAGCCTGGAAATATCTTCTGGGAGGCGGAGCAATCCTTCTACTCGTCATACAGCTAGTTCCCAATGAATTGCCTGAAGTCATTGATGAAAACCCAAATGACCTGATCGGATCTGGGATAGTCTCTGATGAAGTGGCATCCATGCTCCAAAAGTCCTGCTACGATTGTCATAGCAACACCACCCGATATCCTTGGTATTCCTATGTGGCTCCGGCCTCTTGGTTGGTGGCAAAAGATATCCGGGAAGGCAGGGAAGAAGTCAATTTCTCCGATTGGACCACCTACGAGATGACCGACCAATTGATGATTCTGGATGACATATATTCCGAAGTAGAAGAAGAGCATATGCCTCTGCCGATCTATACCATCCTACATTCTGAGGCAAAACTTACCCCAGAACAACGGCAAAAAATCATGGAATGGGCCGAAACAACAATGGACATCATTGCCGAAGAAGTTGATTCTGACTTTTGATCCAGCTATGAAAAATCTTTGAATGGCGCAGTTACCCTGCGCTATTTTTTTTGCAATCGTCCAAAGACGCACGATTTTGCTCGAAAACAAAAAGCCAACTACCTAAAAGGCAGCTAAATAAGCCGGAAACAGGGTTTTGTCTTGGCATACTTCCTGAACAAATTTCTCGGTCTAAACTCCGAAAGTTATGAGCTATATCGCTATACCCATTCCTCAAGAAGAAGGCCGACATGACATCCAAATTGAAGTCACGGTCAATAATGAAAAACAAAAGCTGCATTACAAAGTCGAGCTTTTTTATTGGGACGATTGTCAGAATCCCCAAGGCCACCGGGCTGACTGCCTTTCGGAACTCCTTTCCCAGCAGGATCCCAACTGGAAGGTCTACTACATTGGCGCCCCAACGGAGAAATTCGTCCCGATCACTTTTCAGGAACGGACTTCAAACGGTCGATAGACCCTAACTCGGTTTTCGAGGAATAATTTTTGAAAAAAAATATTTATTTATTGTTTTTCAATAAATATTTATCGTATCATTGTTTCAAATTTATATCCTATGGAAAAGAAAACCGAAATTTTGTTCATCCTCATGAAGGTATTTGCCTACATCGCCTTCATCGGACTCAGTATTGAGGCCGGTTCTATTTTAGTTTCCCTGATCGTAAGCTTAGTTGTCTCAGGACAAGCTGCCCAAAACCTGTACTTGGGACTTAATCTGGGCAAACTGCATGAGCTTAGTCTGGGCAGTTATGTAGTCTTGGGAGCCTTGATTTTCGCGATATATGTTCTTAAAGCCCTATTAGCTTATTTCCTGATCCGCATTCTGGATACGCTGAAGCCGGACAATCCTTTTCAGGAAAAAGTGGTTCATCTGATTTCAAAGCTCGGAAATACAGCCTTGACAGCAGGTTTTGTGGGAGTTTTTGTCAACCTTTTGGTCACTCAGGTGCTAAACATTGCTTATCGAATCCAGTTGCCGGTAAAATTCGATGTTTCGGAATTCTTCTTTTTGGCAGGGATCATCTTTATCCTTTCCAAGATTTTCAAACGGGGTGTGGAAATTCAAACTGAAAATGAATTAACCGTCTAAGCCATGCCCATTATTGTCAATTTGGATGTCATGATGGCCAGACGAAAAATGTCTCTGAATGAACTTTCCGAAAAAGTGGACATCACCCTTTCCAACCTTTCCATCTTAAAAACCGGAAAAGCAAAGGCAATCCGGTTCAGCACCTTGGAGTCGATTTGCAAGGCATTGGACTGCCAGCCTGGAGATATTTTGGAGTTTAGGATAGACGAATAAAAGGACCTGAAGACCTAGCCTGACAAATTTCTGAATAGGAAAAAATATAATTTCATAAAATGGAGTTATCCAAAGTATTCATACGAATTTTCCTGCTACCCTTTTTCCTCAGAATTTCTCCAAAAATCCGGATTTCAGCTGCTTTTCCCGGTTGAATAGTAAAGGATAGTTGGTCCTTCCTCTCACCGGCCAATTATTCAACCAGCTCGTTCGGTCACTCAGTCCCCAAAAAGTTACCCGCTCGATTTTATCCTGG
>JAJLJS010000051.1:0-10602 GCA_033844545.1 Cyclobacteriaceae bacterium
GAAACGTAATAATCTTGATCCCCAAAATCAGAGAGGAAAGTAACCAATGCCATACCAGCAAGTAGATTAAAATTGTGTAATTTTGTTTGAGTGGGGCGAACAAAAATAGAAATTTTATCCTTTTGCCTTCAAGGTTTCATTAAATCAAAAAATAAGTTTGGTCGAAAAAATCATCACCTTAGAAAATGTTCCCTTGGCTGAGTTTTTAGGAACAGCCAATGAAAATATTCGGCAGATTGCCCAAGCATTTCCTCAAAGCAAAATCGTTTCCCGTGGTAACGAAATCCGAATTCAGGGTGGAGCTCCAGAAATCCTTCGAATCAATGACCTCATCAATCTTCTCTTGGAGCATTTTGATCGGTTTGGACACTTGACCCCTGAAAATGTCAAAGATTATCTGGACATCGAAGGTATTCCTTTTGAGGAAGCTAACAGGGATCAGGTCATTGTGTTTGGCAACAAAGGTTTGGTGATCAAGCCCAAGTCTCCGAATCAGCGAAAATTGGTCGAGGCGGCTATGAAAAATGATTTGGTTTTTGCCTTAGGGCCTGCAGGTACCGGAAAAACCTACATCGCAGTCGCTCTTGCGGTGCGTGCTCTGAAAAACCGGGAAGTTAAACGGATCATCATTACCAGACCAGCGGTAGAAGCCGGGGAAAATCTTGGGTTTTTGCCAGGCGATCTTCAGGAAAAACTCGATCCCTATCTCCGTCCCATCTATGATGCTCTGGCAGACATGGTTCCGCCTGAAAAGCTCAAATATTATCAGGAAACCCGTGTGATCGAGATCGCTCCTTTGGCATACATGCGAGGTAGAACTCTCCATGATGCCTATGTATTGCTGGACGAAGCTCAAAATACCACCAGTGAGCAAATCAAAATGTTCCTGACCCGGATGGGACCTAACTCCAAGGTGATTATCACCGGAGATCAAACCCAAGTAGATTTGCCGGTAAGACAGAAGTCCGGTTTATCGGAAGCCTTGAGGATTCTCAAAGACGTCAAAGGAATTGGCATTGTCAATCTTAGCGGCCGGGATGTAATTAGACACAAATTGGTAAAGGCAATCATTGAGGCCTACGAAAAAACCCAAGACGAAAAAGACCAACAAAGGCATGAGGCTAACAGTAGAAAAAATAACGGATAGCGAGTCCCAAAAAAAGGCTTTCAAAATCCGTGAGACAGTTTTCGTCGTCGAACAAGGAGTAGATTCCAGAGATGAGTATGATAGGTTTGAGGAAAGCTCTTCCCATTTTCTGGCCAAATTGGACGGTAAAGCAGTAGGTACAGCCCGATGGAGATTTACCGAAAAAGGAATCAAATTGGAGCGGTTTGCCGTACTGAAAGAAGCCCGAGGAAAGGGAGTTGGGCAAGCTTTGGTTAATGCAGTTCTTCAGGATATCTCATCAGTCCCTGAGTCAATAGGGAAACCGAAATACCTTCATGCACAACTGGATGCCGTCCCTTTATACTCCAAATTCGGCTTCGAAAAAGTCGGAGAAACGTTTGAAGAATGTGGGATCAAGCATTCTAAAATGGAATTGGCCTAATCCTTGACCTAACCTTGCTAAATAATAATTTTATGAAAAAGCTTTTCTTATCCCTCTCTTTTATCCTCGCATTGGCGACAGCTTCCTTGGGTCAGCAGGTGATTTCCTCATCTTCTGGAAACCCCAATAACCCGAACCTCGGCAATTTCAACAATGAGGTGAAGATTAACTTCCTCAATTTGATTATGCTTGCTTCATTTGAAATTGGGTATGAGAAGTTTTTAAGCGAGAGTCATTCCATTGAAATTCAAGGATTGTTTAACGATCGATTTGGGTACAACAACGAAAACGACGGCAAGAAATACAAGACTAATTCCGTGCAGGCGGCCATGCACTTTTACTTTGGAAATAATCCCAATGGCAGATTTCATGTCTACCCGCTGATGAAATTCCGAGTAGGGGATTTTGAAGAAGTTATTGACGGAGCAGTCAAAACCACAGATATGGCTTCCTTCATCATTGGTGCGGGTGTAGGGTACAAATGGGAAGTTTCAGAACATTTTGCTTTTGGACCTTATGCCAGTATTGCCCGCGGCTTCAGCGAGCAAGTCAACGAGAGGTTTTCAGAAATTGAGTTAAATGGAGGGTTTAGTCTCGGCTATCGGTTCTAAAACCCAATAATCTTATTTCAAGAGCCTTAAAGGCTCTTTTTTTTGCCCAAATATGATTACCTTATTGTTTAATTTTTTCAAGGATGAGGTTTTCAGCATTTCCATTTTTGCGGTATTTGCCATTTTTCGTTTTGGGAATTTTACTTTCTCCCAAGCTTCCTCTTTCCTGGGAAATTTCCTTATCGTGTCTCGGGATATGCTGGATTATTTATTGGCTTCTGCTGATCCTAAGCAGGCGAGGGCAAACGTCTTTAAAAGTTTTTTTGGCGTATGGGATGTTGGTGCTGAGTGGGATAGGCATTGCTGATTTTCAGGCCAAATGGAAAAGCGAGAAAGAGTCCCTGGTCTATTCGAAAAAACACATAGCCAAGACCCTTCAATTCGATATTCCCAAACCCAATTCCAAACAAAATCTCTTGGAGATCATTGCTTCCGGAGATAGTGTTTCTTGGAAAAGGTCCAGCGGGAAAGTCATTCTTTACCACCAGTCTGAGCTCAAACCTGGGCAGGTATTGGTGTTGGAGGAGAAGCCTGAAGAAATAGATCCTCCCAATTTTCCCTACGAATTTGATTACCGGGATTACCTGGCAAGAAAAGGGATTCAATATCGGCAGTTTACGCGGAAGCCACCTTTAGTTTTCGGGGAAGATCAAGATTCATTCGAGTTCTGGATATTAAATCTTAGGAAATCCTTAAGTCAAATCCTGGAAGTGCATTTGGAAATTCCGGAATCCAAACAAATCGCCCAAGCCTTACTATTGGGCGACAAAGAAGGTTTGGATCGGGAAGTCCGAAAAGCCTATGCTGAGACAGGGACCATGCACATATTGGCCGTATCAGGACTCCATGTTGGGATTATTTATGCAATCCTATTATTTCCGCTCAAGCGGGTTAACCCCAAGTCGGGTTTGCGGAAAACATACCTATTTGGAGTGATTTTATTAATCTGGATTTATGCCTTGCTGACTGGATTTTCTCCATCGGTCATTCGTGCCTCATTTATGTTCACCTTGATTTCTTTGGGCCAAATGCGGGAGAGAAAACCATCAGTTTGGAATATCCTTGCTTTTTCAGCGATGGTCATGATCGCGATAGATCCAGGAGTGATCCAAGAAGTTGGGTTTCAGTTATCCTATGTTGCTGTTGCGGGAATAGTTGGCTTACAGCCGCTAATGGTTCGCTGGTGGCAGGCTCAAAACCGAATTTTGGAATATTTTTGGCAGCTGGCCACTGTCAGTTTAGCGGCTCAACTCGCTACTTTTCCCTTGACTATTTACTATTTCCATATTTTCCCTACGTATTTTCTCTTCGCCAATTTGATAATCATTCCGATGGCTTTTGTCTCGATGTGCCTGGGTTTGGGCTTACTGGGATTTAGCTGGATTCCTGGTATTGGGGCTTTTTTGGGTTACTTTTTGGATCATTGGATTTGGATTCAAAATGGAGTGAATTCCTTTTTCCAAAGCCTTCCTGCTGGCGTTATGGAAAGGTTGACCATTTCCATCGCAGGGATGATTTGTGTATGGGGATGCTTGCTGATTTGGGGAAATTGGGAATGGGGAAATCGACGAAGATTGGTCTACTTTGGGATTGGTTTAGTGATTCTATGGAGGCTGGAGGTTTTGGTTCAGGAAATTTCAAGAGTCCCGGAAGAAATCCTGCTATTTTCAAAAAACGGCAAGACACTTATTCAATCCAGAATAGGCTCTCAGGTTCTGGTCTGGAATCAGGATTTTCCGGTGGATCAAATTTCCTATTCCATCGATCCTTTCCGAATCCAACATGAGGTTCCTAAAATGCCTGAAAATTTGCGAGGAATCCGGCAAGAGGAAAGTATCTATTTCCCAGGTTTGGGATTTAGTTATTCTATTTCTTCCAAGGAAATAGTTACCGAAACCGGAAGCCAATTTCATGTCAGAAAATATGGGGAATAAACTCCTTTTTTGGCATCCAAAAAACGATAAGATTTAGTTGTGGTAGTTTGCCAATCCTAGCCCGATCACCTAATTTAATCCTTTGTAAACCCACTATTCATGCAAGAGACCATCATTCAAACTCAGGTCATTGACCGAGTAGGTTATATCACCCTCAACAGACCCGAAAAGAGAAATGCCCTCAATCCCCAAATGGTCAAAGAATTAGGACGGGCTTTTTCAGCCATGGACTCCCATGAGGAAGCCAAAGTCATAGTTCTGGGTGCTGCTGGGAAGGCCTTTTGTGCGGGGGCTGATTTGGAATACATCCAGCAATTGCAGGCGTTCTCGTATGAAGAAAATCTGGAAGACAGCAAGAATCTTCAGTCCCTTTTCCGGCAGATATATGAGTTTCCGAAGCCAGTCATTTGCCAAGTGGAAGGGCATGCTTTAGCGGGTGGCTGCGGGCTGGTGACCGTTTGTGATTTTGCATTTGCCGTGCCTGACGCGCTTTTTGGCTATACCGAGGTGAAAATAGGATTCATTCCAGCCCTGGTTTCGGTTTTTCTCCAAGAAAAAATAGGATCAGGCAGAGCTGGTGAATTGCTCCTTTCCGGGGAGGTCTTTGGAGCACAAAAAGCCCTTGACTATCAAATTCTCACGCAGATCGTGGACAAGGACCAAATCGAAAGTACTGTCCGGGATTTTTCCCGGCAATTGGTGAGCAACAACTCTGCTTTTTCCATGAAGGAAACCAAAACCCTTCTTCGCTCCTTCGGTAAGGCTGATCGAGATAAAAATCTTGAGTTGGCTGCCCAACTCAATGCAAAAGCTCGTTCCCATGAAGATTGTCAAAAAGGCATTGCGGCATTTTTATCCAAGTCCAAACCAGTCTGGTAAATGGAGAATAGGCTCAGGGAGATTTTGAGGCAGGTTTTTGGATTTGAGGATTTTCGCCCGGTCCAAAAACAAGTCATTGAATCGGTCATGGCCGGCAAAAATACTCTTGCCCTATTGCCAACCGGAGGAGGAAAAAGTCTTTGCTACCAGATCCCCGGACTAGCCCAAGAAGGACTTTGTTTGGTAATTTCTCCCCTGATCGCCTTAATGAAAGATCAGGTGGATCAGCTTCGGTCCAAAGGAATCAAGGCTGCCGCGATTTTCTCCGGAATGAGCCTCAGGGAGATTGACACGACGTTGGATAATTGCATTTACGGTGATTTTAAATTCCTGTACGTTTCGCCCGAGCGGCTAAAAACGGAGCTATTTTTAGAGCGGTTTCGACAGATGAAAATCAATCTCATTGCGGTGGATGAAGCGCATTGCATCTCCCAGTGGGGTTATGATTTTAGGCCTGCTTATTTGGAAATTGCAAAGATCAGGAAGTTTCACCCTGCTGTCAAGGTTCTGGCTCTAACCGCAACGGCCACTCCCAAAGTCATTGAGGATATTTTGGAGAAATTGGAAATGAATTCTCCGGAGATATTCCAGCAAAGTTTTGCCAGGGAAAATCTGAGTTTTAGTGTGAGGCAGGTGGAAAACAAGCTGGAAAAAGGCATAGAAGTCTTGCGGAGAATTCCCGGAACGGCAATTTGGTATGTCCGAAATCGTCAAGCCACACATCAGATTGCCAAATCTTTGATTCAATTGGGGATATCGGCCGCTCCTTATCATGCAGGCCTTTCCTCAGAGGAAAGATCAAGCCGCCAAGATGCTTGGAAATCCAACCAAGTTCGGGTGATAGTCAGCACAAATGCCTTTGGAATGGGGATTGACAAACCGGACGTGCGGGTAGTCATCCACAGCGATTTACCCGAAAACCTGGAGAATTATTATCAGGAGGCCGGACGTGCAGGTAGGGACGGAAAAAAGGCCTTTGCAGTCTTGATTTGTAATGAGCAGGATATGGAGCAGATACTCCATCGGGCGGAGTTGGTCTATCCTTCTGCAGACTTTCTGCGAAAGGTGTACCAGTGCCTTGCCAATTACTACCAGCTGGCTGTGGGTACGAATATGCTCAGCAGTTTTGATTTTGATATTTCAGATTTCTCTGAGACCTATGGACTTCCGATGTTGGAAACTTTTTATGCAATGAAGGTCTTGGAAGAAGAAGGCTTTTTAGAGTTGAATGAGAGTTTTTACGCTCCCTCAAGATTTCATTTTCGGGTGGATCCTAGTCAATTGTATGAGGTGCAAATCAAATATGTCAAGCTAGATCCGGTGATCAAAGTTTTGTTGAGAACTTATGGTGGAAACTTATTCTCAGAATACATCAATATTCAAGAGGGAAAACTTGCCAAAAGCATAGGAATATCTGAAAAAGAGTTTATTCCGGCATTAAACCAGTTGGCCAAGTTGGAAGTGGCTGATTATGATGCCCGAAAGGACACTCCCCAATTGACTTTCTTAACCCAACGATACGATGCAGGGAAGCTTCCCCTGAACTTCAGGCGAATCGCAGATCGAAAAGCCCTGACAGAAGCTAAAGCTAAGTCCATGGTCAATTATGCCAACCAAGGAAAAATATGCAGAACTCAATTTATCCAAGAATATTTTGGAGAAAATACCGATCAAAAGTGTGGAATCTGCGATGTGTGCATCGAAAGGAAGAAATCAGACCAGCCGATTTCGACAGAGACGAAGATTAAGAATTTAATCCTGGAAACTTTAGCTTTGGAGGAGGAGTTAACAGAACAGGAATTGTTTGACCGTATCCGAAAGCCTGCTTCCCCGCAAAACCTTTCGATCTTAAGAGCACTGGTAGATCAGGGGCAAATAGCATTAGATAATTCCGGACATTTTAAATTGAATTCCCATGGGTAATTTTCTCGATGATATTTTCAAAAAAGTCTTCAAGAGCGCGACAAAGCCGGAAGTTAACTTCAGGGAAAATTATACCTACAAGGATGGCGATTGGGAAGAGGTGGAAAAGTGGTTGGAAACCCATGAAGCGAAGGACCTTTTTGATAGAATCTACAGGAATTATCACCTGAAGAGAACTCAAATTCTAGAATTGCCCGAGGTGCATGTTTTCAGTTCCCCGTATGCAAATGGATTTGCGGTGAGCTATGATCCGCCCTTTGAGATGAAATCTTTTTTGAATCTTTTCTTGGCTTTCAGCCGGCGGATTTTAGATTTGGGATATCGACAGGTAAGTTTAGACCGAAAATTCGAAGAAATTAATGATCAGGTGAGGCTTACGGAGAAGTTTTACTTCAAACCACCCCTGCAGAACTTAGAAGAAGATGGTCTTATTTCCCAACTATTTGGGAATATTACCTTGGAGAAAATTTCAGTTAACAATCAACCCAGCTATATTAAACTTCTGGCGACGGTATATTCCGATCGTCTGTATCAAAATGCCGATTCCTTTGATGACCTCATGGATAGGTTATTTGAAACTAAATAGCATGAACAGAACTACTTTAAAGAACCAACTACAAGTCTATCGCACCCCTTATGAAGAAGAGGCCGATTTTATTCCTGATTTCATTGAATTGACGGAAGATGAGTTGGCTTTCAAGAGAGAAAGACTGGAAGGGCATTTTACGGCTTCTGCCTGGATTGTTAATAAAAAACGCACGCATACCCTCCTTACCCTCCACCGAAAGCTGGGCAGATGGCTGCAACTGGGAGGTCATGCGGATGGGAATGAGAATCTTTTGGAAGTAGCAATCCAAGAAGCCCGGGAAGAGAGTGGGCTACAGACATTAAAACTGGTGGATTCTACCATATTTGACATCGACAAACATATCATCCCAGAGCGTCCCCACGTTCCCGAGCATTTCCACTTTGATGTTCGCTATTTATTGGAAGCGGATATTCAGGAGCCATTGCAGATTAGTACGGAAAGTATTTCTCTGGCCTGGATTGCCTTTGATTCGGTGGAAGACATGATCGGGTATAATCCTTCTATCCTCCGCATGCTGGAGAAAACCAGTAAATCCGAGATTTTACTGTAATGCAGACCCCAAATGCTGAAAAACTGAAAGCTGATTTTCAGTTTTCTACCCCCATTCAAATCCGCTTTTCAGATATTGACGGATACCTCCATGTGAACAATGGAATTTATTTCCACTATTTTGAGCATGCCAGGGCAGTTTATTTGTATGAATTGTGTCAGTGGGATATCATGAAAGTAGGAACTGTCGTCGGTCGAATTGAAATCGATTACCTGAAGCCCATCCATTTGACGGATCAGGTGGAGGCATTGGTCAGATGTTCCAAAATCGGGAACAGTTCCTTTCATTTGGAACAGGTCCTGATCGGAAAAAACCAAGAAGGTCAAAGTCTGGTGTTCGCAAAATGCACCTGCATCATGGTTTCTGTGGATATGCAGACCATGAGGCCTGTTTCTATTCCGAGCGAGTATCGGGAAAAGTTAGCCGGCTCCTAATTCACAATTCCCTATCTTTGCCGAAAAATTTACCCTAGTGAGAAATCTTTGGATGCTTGGCTTGCTACTTGTGAGTCTATTTTCATGTGCTCCCAGCGAGGAGGAATTGTTGAAGGCAGGAATTGAACAAATGGATGCGCAGGCCTGGCCTCAGGCAGTCAGTATTTTTGATGAATTGCTGGAAAAAAATCCTTCCAATGCCACGGCCCTGAATGCAAAAGGGGTGGCACTTTTTCAACAAGGAAAAGTCAAAGAAGCAATTCCGGTTTTTGACTTGGCGATCCAGGCAGATTCTACGAGCTACAAGCCTTGGTTTAACCGGGGAAATGCCAAAATGGAAGAAGAAAACTACAAAGCTGCTTTGGCAGATTTCAATATCGCTTCGGCTTTGGACCCTTCCCAAAACGATATTTATTTCAACCGGGGAACTGCGCTACTCAATATGGAAGAATATGAAGATGCGCTCTTGGATTTTCAAACTGTCCTGCAGTCCAACCCCAATAACGCCGAAGCTCAATTCCGTAAAGCAAAAGCCGAACTGGGAATGAATGATCCCTTGCACGGCATGGAGTCTCTGACCAATACGGTGAATCTGGACCCGCAAAATGCCGAGGCCTATTACCTCTTGGGGATCACCCGACTGAGTGCCCTGGGGCAGAAAAATGAAGGTTGCGCGGATTTGAAAATGGCCCTTTCTTTAGGTTACTCCCAAGCTGAAACCTGGATCAAAGACTTCTGCGAAAACTAATATGGCGCGAATCGGGAAAGACTTACAGCAAGCCAAAACCTTCCTGGAAGAAGGCCAATTGGTGGGAATTCCCACGGAAACGGTCTATGGTCTTGCCGGAAATGCCTTGGACCCGGAGGCGGTTGCCTTGATTTTTGAAACCAAAAACCGGCCTAGTTTTGATCCCCTGATTTTACATACTTCTTCTTTGGATCGGGTATCGGACTTTGTAAACGAATTCCCTCCAAAGCTCCGGGTATTGGCTGAAAAATTCTGGCCAGGTCCTTTGACCCTGTTGCTTCCCCGAAAAGTTATTGTCCCGGATCTGGTTACTTCAGGTTTGGAACGGGTGGCGGTTCGGGTACCAAAGCATCCCCTGACTTTGGCGTTGTTAGAAAGCTTGGATTTCCCTTTGGCGGCACCAAGTGCCAACCCTTTCGGGTATATTTCTCCGACTCAGGCCTCCCATGTAAATGCCCAACTAGGAAGCCAGATTCCCTACATTTTGGATGGTGGCGCTTGTGAGGTGGGTTTGGAAAGCACTATTGTCGGCATGGAAGAGGGTGAAATAGTCATTTACCGGCTGGGGGGCTTGGATATTCAGGAGATTGAAAAATGGGTCGGCCCAGCCAAAGTCAAAGATCATAGCTCGAGCAATCCAGCAGCTCCCGGCCAATTGGAAAGCCATTATGCCCCGCGAAAGCCTTTCGTTTTGGGAGATCTTGCCAGTCTCATTGCTGAGAAAAAGAGAAGTGGAGAAAACTTCGGGGTGTTGAGCTTTTCCGAATTTTTTCCTGAGGTGAAAAATCAGATTGTTTTGAGCCCCGAGCAAAATCTTCACGAAGCGGCAAAAAACCTTTTTGCCGCCATGCGGACTTTGGACGATAGCGATGCTCAGGTAATTTTGGCTGAACTTTTACCTGAAGAAGGCCTGGGGAAAGCCATCAATGACCGCCTCAAACGCGCAGCAGCTGATTAATTGAGAGGAGAGTTCCGAAAGGATGAATATTCTTTCCACTTTCCAATGGGCAACCTCAATTTTAAAATTTTTCTATTTTCCGATCGCAAAGGTTAACTTGAGGCTCGCTTTTAAAAACCAATCCTAAATCTAGTAGACAAAGACTATGAGTTTGAATGTAAAAAATGTGGATAGCCTGAATTTTTCAGGGAAAAAAGCCCTGGTTAGGGTAGATTTCAATGTTCCCTTGGGAGAAAACTTCGAGGTGACTGACGATACCAGAATCCAGGCGGCAGTACCAACGATAAAGAAAATCCTCAAAGACGGAGGTTCGGCCATTTTGATGTCCCATTTGGGAAGACCTAAAGGAGGCCCGGAAGACAAATATTCACTAAAACACATCATTTCCGCAGTGGAATCTGCCTTGGGTCAGAAGATCAAATTCGC